>NZ_JAYGHE010000066.1:0-41073 GCF_034931145.1 Nostoc sp. UHCC 0252
AAAGTGTTTGTATAGGGGTAGCCCGTGGTAGACATGCATTCAGATTAAACTAAGTAACATTAACTTAATTCTCACTGCAAAAGTTTATAATTCTTGAAGCAGTTATTCTTCATGTTAAACCCGGTTTAGAATCCGATTTTGAAGCTACTTTCAAAAGAGCTTCTAAAATTATTTCCTCAATGGAGGGATATTTATCCCATGAATTGCATAAATGTATAGAAGTCCAAGGTAAATACTTATTACTTGTCAGATGGGAAACTTTAGAATCTCATACTGTAGGATTTAGAAGTTCTGTTGAGTATCAAGAGTGGAAAAAACTTCTGCATCATTTTTATGAGCCATTTCCCACTGTTGAACACTTTGAAGAAATTGAAATATGAAAAACTAGATCCCCGACTTCTTTGAGAAGTCGGGGATCTGTGCCTTGTGGCTTTGTTTTCAAACTTTTTGCAATTGTGCTACTCTTGGATCAACAATTTTTTGTCCCAAACTGGCAAATTTAATTGCTACAGACATTTTATTACCTGTTCCAAAAACATGAGTGATTTCACCAAGACCAAAAGTTTTGTGTAATACTCTATCTCCTACTTGCCAATTCTGTGTTGAGTCTTGTTTACCATTAGAAGTAGAAGCACTTTTGGTATAACTTTGACGACTTGCGCGTTTGGTAGATAATAATTCTTCTGGTAATTCGTCGAGAAATTGCGATCGCATCGCAGGTTCACGAGAACCATATAAACGGCGTTCACGCGCGTGTGATAAATATAACCTTTCTTGGGCGCGAGTAATTCCCACATAACACAGGCGGCGTTCTTCTTCCAAAGATGCGGGATCACTTAGGGAACGGTAGCCGGGAAATAGCCCCTGTTCTAATCCCACCAAAAATACTACGGGAAATTCTAAACCTTTGGAAGCGTGCAAAGTCATCAAAGAAACGGCTGTCTGTCCTTCTTTTAATTTATCATCAGGATTTACGGCTTTGTCGCTAAGAAAGTTTTGTAAGGAAACATCTTCGTTTTCTTCTTCTTCTTGAAATTCGATTGCAGCATTGTAAAGTTCTTGAACATTTCTTATCCGTTCTTCATTTTCATCTGTATCTTTGCTTTGCAAATCTTGGATATAACCAGAGTCTTCCAGTACTATATTTACAAGTTCAGGAACGGAAACTGTTGCTATTTGTTCTTGCCAACGTTGAATCATTTTCGCAAAGCTATTTACCGCTTTTGCAGACCTTCCAGCTAATGTATTAACTGATGTTTCATCACTAAGAATTTCCCACAAGGTTATACCCAATTCCTGAGAAGCGTTATCTAAAGCATCAATGGTTGCTTTACCAATTCCCCGCCGGGGAGTGTTAATAACCCGTAATAAACTGACTCTATCAGCAGGGTTATTTATCGCTCTTAAATATGCGATGACATCTTTAATTTCTTTGCGATCATAAAACTTAATTCCTCCTACAACCGTATAAGGAATTTGTTTTTCTACTAACAATTGTTCAAAAGGACGGGATTGGGCATTTGTCCGATAAAGTATAGCAAAACTACCCCAGTTCAACTCTGGATTTTGCTGTTCTAAAGTACGAATTTGATTAATTACAAATGTGGCTTCTGCAAGTTCTTCATCGGCTTTATGACAAGTAATCTGCTCACCCTGTCCCCGCGTCGCTTTCAGGACTTTATCAATCCGTTGGGTGTTATTTTCAATCAGTTCATTAGCCGCTTGCAGAATGTTTTCACAAGAACGATAGTTTTCTTCTAGCTTAACCATTGTTCGGGTATCATCATCTACCAAACCATCGCCAAAGTCTTCCTGAAATCCTAGCAAGATGGTGAAATCTGCCATCCGAAAGCTGTAAATTGATTGATCCGCATCGCCGACAACAAAAACTGAGCGATTTTCCCATTGCCATTCGCTCTTTTTGGTTTCGCCATTAGTAACTAATAAATTAATCAGTTGATACTGAGTGCGGTTAGTATCCTGATATTCATCTACAAGGATATGACGAAACTTGCGATGCCAGTAACCCAATACCTGCTCGTTTTGTTGAAATAATCTCGTAGGTACAAGAATAAGATCATCAAAGTCGAGAGCGTTGTTTTGTGCTAACTTATCTTGATATAAATTGTAAACTTGACCAATTACCCGTCCGCGATAATTTGGTTGATCCTGCTCAAATTCTTGGGGTGATAAACCTTGGTTTTTAGCGTTACTAATAGCGTAGCGAACAGAGCGGGCATCAAACTTCTTATCGTCTAAATTTAGCTCTTTATTAACGATTTCTTTGATCAGACTGATAACATCTGATTCATCAAAAATAGAGAAATTACGATTCCACTTGCGTCCTTTTTCGTCTACGTATTTTTCAATATCAAAGCGAAGTATGCGAGAAAATAGACTGTGGAAAGTGCCACACCATAAGTCTTTGATCGTGTTTTTGTAAACTTGCGATCGCAGTTGCGTTTGTTGATATTCTGTCAACAAATCCAATCGCTGGCCGTGTTGCTTCATCGCCAGTTGTTCTGCAAACAGGCGTTGAATCCGTTCTTTCATCTCCCGCGCGGCTTTATTGGTAAAAGTAACCGCCAGGATATTTTCTGGATCAACTTTGTGTTTCAGAATCAGATTTGCAATGCGATAAGTCAGCGCTCGTGTTTTACCGGAACCTGCGCCAGCAACAACTAGCAACGGGCCGCAGTAGTGTTCGACAGCTTGACGTTGACTAGGGTTAAGGTGACTGAGAAAGTCGATGGTTGTTGTCATGGATGTGAAAAAGCGATGTCTAAGGGCGGGCTACGCCTACGCCTGGCATCACATCAATAGAGAGTTGCTATTGCCCAGGTTACAACATCTTAACGAAACTTGGTCAATAAAGATTGTGTGGCAATCTTCTTAACCAGAATGGTACTTTATCATGATTTATGTAGAAGCCAGAAAAAGCGATGCTCTCAGTCAAAGGCACATTCCAAAACGGTGTGGTTCATCCTAATGAACCAATTGAAGGGCATGAGGGGCAGTCAGTGATAATTGTGTTTGTCGAAGAAAACCGCACACCTGAGCCAGCAATACCAGAAGACTCAGATTGGGATAAACTGAGGCAGTTGATTAAAAACTGTGCAGTTGATACAGATATTGGCGATTTGGCACAGCAGCATGACCATTATCTCTATAAAATGCCAAAGCGAGAATCATAACCTTGACAAAAGTTTTTGTCTTCACATCTGCCTGGATTACTCAAGCCTTTACATCTGAGAGGATGTTTGAAAAGTCATAATTGATGTATCAAATATTTTTTACCCCACCCTAACCCTCCCCTTAGAAAGGGGAGGGAACCAGATTTTTCTTGTTTCCCCCCTTTACAAGGGGGGTGATAATGTGACGAAAATTACAGCTAACTACTTTTCAAACAACCTCTGACCGTCATTTTGAGCAAGCAGGATTTACAAAACTGTTGTAAATAAAAAAATACTGAGATTTAACCAAGGTTTGTGCAGGAGCAATTCATAAATTGACCCTAAAATACGTTAATTTTTTATACGCTAAATACGTTGATCGTGAGTTCTCCCTACACTTTCTGTCGTAAGATCAGCGACGGGGAATCCAACATCAAAAAATGTTGGGCAAGCTCTAACTTTTTCTGTTATCAGCCCTGTTTAATACCTAATCAATAAGTATTGTCACGAATAGGAAAATTCACTCCTTGAGTACCCAAGTAACATCGGGTAACGATACACGATACATCATGATTCAACCGTTAAGTTTTTAAAGATGAAAAATTTCTTTAATTTCAGGTTTAACCAATACAAGGATAGGTGGATATGGATCTGAGCTTAATTGTATCCAATATTTTGAATCCGCCAATCCTGTTTTTCTTTTTAGGCATGATTGCTGTTTTTGTCAAGTCCGATCTAGAAATTCCCGCACCAATACCCAAACTATTTTCGTTGTATCTGCTGTTTGCCATTGGTTTTAAGGGAGGGGTAGAACTAATCAAAAGCGGTGTAACTCAGGAAGTAATTCTAACACTGGCAGCAGCAATGATGATGGCTTGTGTTGTGCCAATTTACACCTTTTTTATCCTGAAGTGGAAATTGGATACTTACGATGCGGCTGCGATCGCAGCAACCTACGGTTCTATCAGCGCCGTCACCTTCATTACAGCTAGCGCTTTTTTAACTGAGCTTGGCATTCCTTTTGATGGTTACATGGTGGCAGCCCTTGCCCTGATGGAATCCCCAGCGATTATAGTTGGTCTAATTTTGGTGAATATATTCGCCGCCGATGGAAAGCGGGACTTATCGTGGCCGGAAGTTTTGCAAGAAGCATTTCTTAATAGTTCAGTTTTTCTATTAGTAGGTAGTCTATTAATAGGTGTGTTGACAGGTGAACATGGTTGGAAAGTATTAGAACCCTTTACTCAAGGGTTGTTTTATGGTGTTCTCACCTTCTTTTTACTGGACATGGGATTGGTGGCTGCTAGAAGAATTAAAGACTTACAAAAAACCGGAGTTTTCCTGATTTTATTTGCCATACTAATTCCTATAGTCAATGCAGGCATTGGGTTAGCGATCGCCAAACTTATCGGTATGCCTCGCGGAGATTCGCTGTTGTTTGCTGTATTGTGTGCCAGTGCTTCTTACATTGCTGTCCCGGCGGCTATGCGGATGACTGTTCCAGAAGCAAATCCCAGTCTATATGTTTCTACCGCTCTAGCGGTGACATTTCCGTTCAATATTATTGTGGGAATTCCGTTGTATCTCTACGGAATTAACCTATTTTGGAGATAATAATATGCACGTAGTTAAAAAGATAGAAATTATTGCCAATTCCTTTGAGCTTGCCAAAATTTTAGATAATTTAGACAAGTCAGGTGTACATAGCCATGCCGTAATCCGAAATGTTGCTGGCAAAGGATTACGAGGAACGACAGAAGATTTAGACATGACCATGCTTGATAATGTTTACATCCTCGCGTTTTGTATGCCAGAAGAACTCAAGCGTGTTGTAGAAAATATCAAACCACTTCTCAACAAGTTTGGTGGTACTTGCTACGTTTCGGATGTGATGGAAATTCGCTCTGTCAGATGTGTCGCTTCGATGTAAGAGAGTTGTAAATTCAATGAAGCATTTCATGGAACGTCGTGACTTTTTGAAGTTAGGGATCACTGGGGCATTTGGAATGGCATTAACTGCCAGCGATTTACTCTGGCGGGTGGAACAGGCTAAAGCTGACGAAATGGCTCCAAACCTTCCTGAATCCCTGAATCCCGATGCCGCCTTACAAAAGCTGATGGAGGGAAATCAGCGATTTGTCGATCATCACCTCGAACACCCCGATCAATCAGCGCTACGGTTGCAGGAAGTTGCTCAAGCTCAACACCCATTTGCAACTATTCTTAGTTGTGCTGATTCACGAGTACCCGCAGAAATTCTTTTCGATCAGGGTATTGGGGATATTTTTGATATTCGGATTGCTGGAAATATTGCCACACATGAAGCGATCGGTAGTATTGAATATGCCGTTGTCTTGTTAGGTTCTCCACTACTGATGGTGATGGGTCATGAACGTTGTGGCGCTGTAACCGCAGCTGTAAAAAAGGAATCGTTACCTGGTGATATTAGTACTTTTGTTCAGGCAATTAAGCCAGCCCTAAAAAAGGTCAAGGATCAGCCCGGTGACGCGGTTGAAAATGGTGTGGTGGCAAATGTGCAATATCAGATTGAACGTTTGCACAAATCAAAGCTTTTAACTGAGCAGGTGCGATCGGGCAAATTAAAAATTGTCGGGGGTCGTTATGACTTAGATACAGGTAAAGTAAGCATAATCACTTAGTTAATTATTTGAGTCCTGAGTGATAAATCTCACTTTTTTACTCAGAACTCAGAACTGTTTTACCCCAATTCCCAATTTCCAATCCCTTCAATCCTGCACAGTCATTGGCAGACGAATAGTAAAAGTAGAACCAAGTCCCGGCTGACTATTGACAATAATCTCACCACCCATCATCTGGCAAAAGTGGCGGCTAATTGCTAACCCCAGTCCCGTACCTCCATACTTTTTCGTAGTCGAAGTATCTCCTTGGGTAAAAGGTTGAAATAACTGCTGCTGTTGGCGGTTAGACATACCGATACCTGTGTCGGTAACGGTAAAAGTAATCATTCCCAAAGGAGCATCTAGCCGTAATTCATCCTTTTCTCTTTTGACTGTCAGCGTCACCTTGCCGTTTGTAGTGAATTTACTGGCGTTGCTCAATAAGTTTAATAACACCTGCCGCATCCTGGTTTGATCGGCGTACATGGTTCCGAGTTGTTCATCAAAATGCACTTCTAAAATATTGGCATTTTTTTCTATAGCTGGTTTGACGGTGAGGACGATGTTATGAATCAGATTTGCAATCTCGAATGTCTCTGGATAGAGAGTCATTTTCCCGGCTTCAATTTTTGACAAGTCGAGAATTTCGTTAATCAAGTGCAGTAAATGCTTACCAGCAGAGTTAATTGTTTCTAAGTCTGTGATAAAGTCTGCCGATAAACCAAGATCGGTGGCATCGTCTTCTAGAAGTTGGCTCAAGCCAATGACAGCATTTAGTGGTGTGCGTAATTCGTGGCTGACATTGGCTAAAAATACGCTTTTTGCCTTGCTAGCAGCTTCAGCTAATTCTTTAGCTTGTTGTAGTTGTTTGGTTCGCTCGGATACTCGCTCAATCAGACGATTTAAAGATTTGGCGAGTAGGCCAATTTCATCTTCAGTAGTAACAGGCGCTCGCAAATCAAAATTATGTTTCCGCGCCACCTGTTCAGCTACTTGGGTGACGGTGATCACTGGTTCAGCGATCGCTCGACTGGTTCGCCATGCGACAATAGCTGCGATCGCTACCGAAACCAACATACTCAAGATCACGATGAAGCGCTCAACTATTTTTGCCTGCTCAACGGCTTTTTGCCTTTCTTGCTCTTGAATTTCAGCAGTTTGCAGGATGTTAGCCAAGTTTTGCGAAAGCTGATCGAGCCGTATGGCTGTTTCACCACCCATTATTGTTAATAACTGCGATCGGGCAGAAGAAATCTGCTGAGGCTGCACTTTTTGGGAGTCAATTTTTTCTAAGACGGCCTCAATTTGGTCAACGTAAGCTTTTAAATTATTCTTGTAATCCAGCAATAAGGTTTGTAAAGTCGAGCTTGTTGCTGCTAGTCTTTTAGGTTTACTGTCGATAAATCCAGAAATTTGTGACTCTAATTGCTTGGCTTTTTCAACATTCTTTAGAAAATCAGCTTTTTTTCTTTGCAGCTGTTGTGAATTATCTAATACAGCAACTAGATTAGAGCTATGTAATTGTGCCCCTACTACTGCATCTTTATAATTACTCAGTAGTTGTCCTTGCTCATAAGCTTGATTGAATTGTCTGACTTCCCTTCCCCGGTAGTAGTTGGCAATCACTAACCCAGTTAATGAGCCAAAAAAGCCAATTCCTATAGCTACAAAGTAGCCATAACCTATTTTTTGATGAATGCGCCAAGAACTGGCTTTGAGCTTCCCTCTTGAGGGAAATTCTATAGTCGGTAGTTCGTCTGTCGATGGCTCTTCGGCTGACACTTTTTTGCTTTCTGAACTGCTGTCGATAGGGGTTGGCTTTTGAGTTGGCATTTCTCAAACCTCCTTGCCTTCCCGCAAAAATTACCAAATCAGTTTAGCTTGTATAAACAGTTTAATTGGTGATTAACATTTACATTATCTTCTTTTATAGCAATAGCAAATCATTGCTTCCTAGATAATTAGCACAACTTTATTATGAGTTATTTTGATAGCAATGTTGCTAAGTACACTTACTGATAGCGAATAGAATTCACTTTTTCAGCAGCAATGAACAATTTCCTGCACTAAAGACCTGCCTGAGACTGTCTTCTATTTACCACAACACTTTCCTCGATATATAGTTGATAGCAATGAGTTTTTGCCTTCAGGTACGCCACTAGTCTACCTTACTGCTTCCTTCTAAAATTAATACAATCAGGAAAAAAACAAAAGGTTTGGTCGTGGGGCATTGGTTATTTTGCCTCATCGCCAATCCCGAAGCACTTCTATCGTAAGACGGACTAAAAGTCAAGTTTTTATGAATAGACAAAAACTTTTGTTACGTATTAATATCAAGACGAATGCGTTAATTGACGAACGCGGCTTAAGATAGCTTTAATATCGGCTAAAATCGGCTTTTAGGCTTATATAAATGAGAGGTGGGCCGATTTTTGCCTGATTTGTACTTAGATTTAGTACGATTATGAACAAATGGCACGGAATGGGATAATCACAACCAGAGGATTCCAGTTGATTCAGAAAAGAACTTCGAAGGCCGATTATAATACATCCCTGCCGCCTTCTGAACTCTATCCTCCTACTGACTGTCTACCTTGTAGTTGATGCAGTAGATATTACGGGCAACTATAGTTATAGGACGCTAAAACCCTTTTGTGTCCTTTAACCAAATTGTACTGATGCACTCGTGCATTACCTAATCAACAACTCTTTTGGTTGTAATTATCCAGATTAGAAAAACTCAACTGTCAAATTAATGGGAGTGAAAATGCCAGAACAAGAATTTACTGAAACCGCGTCCAAAGAGACTACAGTGGCAGAAATCAACGCCCAAACGGGAACCATCACTAAACTTCAGCCTCCCGCACAGTCTCAAGATGAATGGCTAAAATACGGGGAGCAAATTTCTACCTTTTTAGCAACATTGCCAGAATATCTGGGAAGCTTCTTTAATCAATATAAGCAGCCCCTGGTAACAGTTGGTTTAATAGTGGGATCAATTGTTGGGGTTAAAGTACTCTTGGCAATATTAGATGCTTTGAATGATATCCCCTTGGTAGCGCCTACTTTTGAGTTGATTGGTATTGGTTACTCTGCGTGGTTTGTTTACCGCTATTTACTCAAAGCCTCAACCAGGAAAGAGCTAACTAGTGAAATCACCACTTTGAAATCACAAGTAGTTGGTAAACAAATTCCAGAAGCTTAATATCTAATTATCGCTTCTCTACAAGACGTACTCCTGTATAAAAGTACGCTCTCATTCTAAATTGCCGAAGTCTGGACGCTGGAAGTTAGCGTTCAGACTTCTCTCAAAATTGCAAATTGCTGTAATTGCGAATTATCGTTAACTTACATCTTGCACCTAGCCCTAGCGATTAGAAATCGCGGCTATACAAACGAAGTCCGCCTGCGCGGACTAACACAAAACCAAGGCTTTTCAACCTGCGGAGGCAGGTTTTGTCTCGTCCCGGATTTCTCACCACACCTCGAATGGAGGAGTAATGAGTAGTGAGTAAGGAGTGATGAGTAAAATTCTTAACTTATTACTCATTACTTATTACTTATTACTTATTACTTATACGCAAAGCAGCTTGTGGGAAATGCGGATCGTGTAGCCGCGACTTCTAGTCGCCTGGTGCAAGATATAAGTTAAGGCGATCCTCCTGGGGACGATTTAGCCTTGGGAGTGCGCGAAATTTCTGGAGATGCGCTGGGCGATGCCTGCGGCGGGCTACGCCTACGCACTGCTCGTACTATATTTGGAGATGAAATTGCCTCCAACTTGCCCCGTTTTACTAAAGCTTGATGAATCATCGCTGCTACTTCAGCCCGACTAGCTACTTTGTTGGGAGCAAGGATTTGTGGGTTTGGATAGTTAACTACCAGACCGTTGGTTGTAGCAGCAGCTACTTTGCCGATGGCATAGGTTGGGATATCTTTAGCATCTTTATAGACGCTTAAAATATTATTAGGAGAAGTAGGTGCTTTCAAATTTAACCCACTAACAAGGGCGACTAAAACTTGCACTCGTGAAATATTTTCTTGTGGCTTGAAGGTTTTTTTCGGGTAGCCTGTGAGAAATCCGGCACTGATAGCTCGGTCAATTGCTGGAGTTGCCCAGAATTTTGCCGGGACATCTTGAAATGCGATCGCAGTCTTAGATGGTTCTTGGTCAAAAGCTCTTTGTACTATAGCAGCAAATTCGGCGCGGTTCACGGGCTGATTCGGTCTAAAAGAATAATCAGGAAACCCTTTGAGAATACTACGGGAAGAAAGAACATCTATAAAACGGCGGCCCCAGAAGTTAGCAGGCACATCGTTAAAAGCAATTGGTGGTGGAATAATAGATTTTTGTTTTGCCGGAGTTACTAAAGGCAGTGCTGATGATTTAATTGATGGCTCAAGTCCTGCTGAAGGGGATACAGGTGTCTGTGGTTGTAAGAGTGGAGCCGGGATTGGGATTATCTGAGTAGGTGGTAACACTGCGCGGGAAGGGGCGGTGCTATTAGGGAATGAAGGTGTTTTGGGTTCAACAACAGCCTCCGGTGGAGAATAGGGCAAAATATTGTTAGGGACTACATTCGGTTCTGCCTTGGGATTAAGGGAGGGCGATACTTGATTTGGTTGAACACTAGGCGACGGACTGGAAGAAGCCGACAGTAGCCCGTTTAAGTTCCAGCTAGAATCCCTGCGGGACAATGACCAAAAAAGAATCGCTCCGATAGCGCTAAAGGCAACCAGAATAGCTATAAATTCATCAAAGCCAAGAGCAGTTCTTTGGGATGAATCTGGTTCGGAAGGAGGTCTATTTGTCATCGTGATTACCCTGGTAGCAGTAACATTTGTGTCTAAACAAATTAAGCCATAAATTTAATTCATAATTCGTAATTCACAGGAAAATACTAGGCTTCTGGTTCAATGCCGAGCGATCGCAATTGGGCAGTTAGGCGATCGGCTCTTTGGCGTTCCTGTTCAGCTCTTTGGCGTTCCTGTTCGGCCCTTTGGCGTTCCTGTTCAGCATTTTGGGATTCCTGTTCGGCTCTTTCATCGCCACTCAACAACAAATTACCTTGTAAATCCCACCAACGTAACCAGGGTAATTCCACATTCTGATAAACTCCCTGCCATAAACCTAATTCAACACCCAAAGGAACGATAGGATAATGTCCTCGTTCATTTGCTGGTAACATCTGATACTGTCCTTCAATCAGATGATAAACTTCTATACTGGCTTTATTTACTTCATAAATGCCGTAGAAGGGAGGACGAATTACCTGCTCATAAACCCAAAATTTACCCTTCCAAGGAGTTTTATCTCGTTCTTCACTACCATCCCCAGAGACAAATTCTAAGACAATCAACGGGGCAATAGACTCTTGCCACAATACATAAGAACGTCGTGTTTGTCCATTCAGTGTAGGCGGTACATTTGGTACATAAAACCAATCCGGTGCTTCTGCACCTTTTTCAAGGGGATCGGTCAACCGCCAGTAAATGCCTAAGTCCTGGCCAATGCAATATTGACTGTCAGGATTTAATTCCTTGAGAAGAGGTGTAATCGAGTCAGTTAGTAGGAGACTTTGGGGATGTTCTTGCCAATTTTTCACGAACGTTCCATCAGACTCAGGAAGCTGCGTATGGTCAGGGAAAGGAGTGAGGGCGCTGGGTGGATTGGTTACAGAGGTCATAACACTACCTTTGCACTCTTTGTAAAGGTTATTTTTAAGTTTAGCTTGCGTAGGCGTAGCCCGTCGTAGACATCGCTCTCTAAATATTCTCTACACAGATTTTGGAGGGGGCAGAAGGTCGTTTTTCTCTAAATTGCCTTCATTGATAAATCGCACGCCAATTACTTCCAGTTACCTGAGAACGATTTTCACGCTGAGATCCCAATAGTTTTATTAGATACCTAAACCGAAACCGAGTTTCTCAGGTGGCAGAATGTAAAATATTAACTTATTGTTTAGCCAATATTTGTAAAAATCAGGGTGTCTAGTGTCAGAAGAATTCAGTAGCCAAATCTCACCGCCATTTTTGTCTTTTGGTAGCGATCTCGAACTCAGTTTAGATTCAACCCTCCAAGAACTACCGATGTACGACTTTCCAGTGGAAATTAACCACACTGGTATGGAAGTGGCTAGTTTTTTAGAAAGATACCCCCTGCTACCAGGAGTAATTTTGGTAGAACAGGGAAAATTCATTGGGATGATTTCGCGGCGGCGACTGCTAGAATTTTTGATTCGCCCATTTGGACAAGAGTTATTTGTTCAGCAACCATTAGCTGTTCTCTACAGCTATGCGCGAATACCGATATTGCTACTCGCTGATACAACATCGATTTTAACTGCGATGCAACTTAGCTTAAAGCGATCGCCAGAATTATTAGCAGAACCAATTGTAGTCGAGACAGAATCTGGTGCTTATAAATTGTTAGATGTCCAAGAGTTGAATGTTATTTCCTGGCAAATTCGAGGAATTGACAATCTGGTGCGGTATGAACGCAGTCAAGCTCAAATGATCCAAAATGATAAAATGGCAAATCTGGGACGTTTAGTAGACGGCGTAGCGCACGAAATTTTAGACCCAGTGGGTTTTATTTGGGGGAATATAACTTATGTTTCAAACTACAGTCAAGATTTGCTCAAGCTGATAGCGGTCTACGACCAAGAGTTAACATCAGATTCTCAGGCGATTAATCAGATTAAAGAAGAGATCGAATTTGATTTTTTGGAACAAGATTTGTCGCGATCGCTTGCTAGTATTCGCACGGGAGCAGAAAGACTAAAAAAACTTGTCACTAGTCTACAAAACTTCTGTCATATTGATGAACTTTATCCCAAACCAGTAGATTTACACGCTTGCATAGATAGTATTATTTTATTAATAAATAGTCGTCTTCAAGGAGAAATTGAGATAGTCAAATACTATGGTCAATTACCCCCAGTTTATTGCTTTATGGGGCAAGTAAATCAGGTTTTGATGAATATTTTTAGCGAAGTGGTAGATACTTTGCTCAATGAAGCAGTGCGACAACAGTTGCATTTAGAAGAGACGAAGACTATTCAAAAACCTCGAATTGAGATTACTACACAAGTAATTTCCCAAGAAGCAAACAACCCAAATGCACCAGATTATCGTTGGGTATTAATTCGCATTGCTGACAATGGCCCTGGCATGTCTCAAGAATTGCAACAGCAAATTATGGATTCTTTTTCTCTGGAAACAAAGAATAGTAAAAATACTAGTTTAGCAGTAAGTTATAGAATTATTACCGTAAAACATGGTGGTAAATTAAATTTCCATTCTCAGATTGGGATAGGTACAAAATTTGAAATTTTATTACCTTTACTTTGATAATATTACGTTAGATTATTTTCTGAAATTGGTGCTGGATAGGAATTTGAATATGAAATAAATTGCCGTAGTTTCTGATGAACAGAATTGCTGGGATTTTGTCAGTAGCTTTGAGACGATGCTGTAAAATCATCAAAGTATTATCGATGCTTTCATGAATATCCACCGATTTAAACTCACTTTCATCTAGACGTTGAATTAATGGAAATGGGAATTATTTAAATTTGCTATAAAATTAATGTATTTTAGAAATGCAAGATTGGCTTATTTCAGAAATAATACAGATAGCTTTTACACCTACGTTTTCGTAAAGGCGTTATAATAAATATCGTTCAGCTTCTAGCCTAAATGTATTCTCGTATACAAAAAATAGTAAAGTTTTAATCTTTCCTTAGAAAGATTATTTAAAAATCGGCGCTAGCTACTATGTAGCTAGCGCCGATTTTAAATTTTTTTTAAATTACTTATGTGTTGTGACTGTCAAGACATATCTTCCGTTTCTAGAGAGTGTGGTGATTTGCTTCAAGAGTACCATAAATTTCAAAAATACAGAATTCAAACTTCAGAGTTGCTTATAGCAACTAAAACTTTAATAGAGTCTAAAAATCCTCAAGCCTTTGACTTATACACACAAGCTTTAAAGACACACGTAAATGCTTCTAACTCTTTTATACAGCTTCTTGTATTATATGAAAAATTTGTTGAAAAATACTGGCAATTTGACACAAGTAGTCGAAATTAGCTTGCAATAGAACTAGGTATAAACTTAGTTATTTAAAATAAAGATGATGTAATTAGGAAGCAGCTTATCTGCAAAAAGTTTAATAAATGGCAAATTTTATCTGCTTGTATTTCCAAAATTTGGCAAATGAAAAACATCAAATTTTTCCAGCTTTAGATTGAGAAAGTAAAATTAGTTATTAGCTTTGATCAAACTACCAACAGTTGATTTATCACAACACAATTAGCCTTAGCTAAGATTATCAATGTCAGCGTCTAGAGATTTTTATCTTCCAACAGAAAACCGCTTACTCACCGCTCTGTCAGAAACTGAATATCAACGCCTAGTTCCTAATCTAGAACAAGTAAATCTTGAAGTGAAGCAAGTTCTTTATCAGGCGAACAAACCAATAACACACGTTTATTTTCCCCATCAAGCCATAGTTTCTTTAGTCTGTACCCAAAAAAATGGTTCGATGGTCGAAGCTGGTATGGTAGGCAATGATGGCATGGTAGGTCTTTCTGTAATTTGGGGTAGCAACACTACAAATACAACTGCATTAGTGCAGATTGCAGGCACTTCCCTAATGATGAAAACAGAACTGCTTCAAGCTGAGTTCAAATGCAGTCCAGAGCTTCAAAATTTACTGTTGCGTTACACTCATCGGCTATTTGCTCAGGTTACACAAACACTTGCTTGTAACAGCTTCCACACTATAGAACAACGGCTTGCCCGTTGCTTGCTGTTCATCGCTGCTGGTATACAATTAGATACATTCTCGCTAACTCAAGAATATATTGCTAAAATGCTGGGCTGTCGCCGCTCTGGTATTACAGAGGCGGCAGCCAGACTCAGCCAAGCAGGAATTATTAGCTACAAGCGAGGAGTGATAAATATCCTTAATCATCAGAAATTGCAACAGACATCTTGTGGATGTTACTCCATGATTAGAGACGAATTCTAAAAAATTAACTCCCCAGCCCCTAATCTTGAGTTCAATTCATCTGCAATAAATTTTCGCCACGTTGGTGAATTTCCCGTGCGTGATCAGTCCAAGCACCCTGTCCCCAATAACGAAAACAACTAGTTTGCAGCAAAAGGTTATGTAGAAGGACGTTGCGGTAGTGAGATTGTCTGGTAATAGGTTCTGCTGAATTAGTTTGCTGTAATGGATCAAACTTTTGATGGAATAAACTGCTTAATTGATACATGGGAGACAAGACATTTTCATATCCTTTTACCCAACTGATATGATTTGTCCAGGAGGCTCCATCCAGATGAAAATTAGAGTTTGTTTGCTTCAATTCTTGAATCGCATTTTCTACAGCTTCCGGTTGAGTATTTTCTGGTGAAACACGCTCCCAAATTTGATGTTGTCCCACTGGTTGACAAGTTGGATAATCTTCAGGCTTGCATCCAGCAGCTTCGATAAATTCTAAATATTCTGTACCACACATTCCAACTACACCTGATTTTCCTCCGCCATTATTTACCATATCCCCCCAAGCTTGTTTAAACGCGCTTGGGAATTCATTCATCATCACACCGCCATTTTCACCATCTCCAATTTGGCTAACTATTGGAGGCACAAATACACTGCCGATTTGTTGTTTAGATAATGTTTTAGCTTCATAATAAGGCTGCATTTGTGCAACTAATTTAGTATCCGAACCTTGGGTTTTAATTAAGGCTGTAATACTAATTGTTTCGCCTTGAGAATTACGGGCAATTAGACGATGCGGTAAATGTTTATGAGTCAGAGATTGACCAGTAAGAGTTTCTACGGAATGTTCTTGAACGAGTAACCAGCGATATCCACATTCTTTCAGAGCTTTTACAAATTCAAAGAGAGCGTCGGGGTGATTTGGAAGGTGCATTTCTGGAGGTGAAAATCCTTTGACTCGCGCTAGTGCTTCCCAACCAAAAATTGCTGCAAAGTGATGTTGCCATGCAACGATATGCAATTTAATATCTGCTATGGGTGTAGAAGGAATAACTGCATGACCCCACATTGTACCCAGCCATTCTACATAAGGTTGATAGGTTGAGTCGCAAGTAATCCGTTTAAGATTATCGATAACATCACCACGTCCCATTTGCCGCAATCCCCACAGAAGATTACCTGAGTAATCCAACATCACGCGGGGATTGCAACCTTGACTAACGAGTTCGGGGATCATGTCTCCCATGCGGCTATAACAATAGGCAAAAGGATTTGCATTGTGATTATCCCCCTCGTTGGGATGTTCAAACATATATTGCAGATTGCTGATGAGTGTACCGCCATTTCCAGCAGGTATAGTTGGCTGGTGCATGTGTAAGGCGATCGCAAATACAGCATTTACATCTTCTAAGCGGATATTTGTTGTTGGTAAAAATACTGGTCGATCGTGGTTGACTACAGAGAGAACCTCTGTTTCCCAACCAGAAATATTCGGTAAGCCATCAATGATTTCGGGCAAAGGAGTAAGAGTTGTGGGGAAGGAAAGCATTTCTGGTTGCTCCGAAATAAGTTATATCTTCTACATGAGTATCTAATAACATATTTATTAAGGAAGTTTGTTTAGCATCTGTTGATACAAGTAGGTCGGCGCAATAAAAGCTAACTGGCTAAGGCTGTCCTTTGTCACTTGTACTGAGCGTTCGCGTAGAGATAAAAGCAATTGACCGCAGATTAATACCAATTCTGTATGAAGATGCGCCAACTATATGAGGAACGAACCGCAAAGGGGAGGCAGCGCGGTCTTGGGGGTATCCCCCATGAGCGACTGCCGTCGCAAAGGGCACAAAGAAGAAAGAGAATTTAGCGCAGCCTCACAAAGAAATGGTATAAGGAGGCGATCGCCTCTAAGAATGTAGATGTAATATCATGTCCGGTTAAATAGTTGTCATTGCGTTCCGCCCTTGGCGGAACCCGGAGGGTACGAAGAGAAGCAATCCCAAAAGCCCTGCGATTGCTTCATTCCACTTCGTTGCACTCGCAATGACATATCACAAGTAATTTGCCGGACATGATACAAAAAATCATGTTCTTGACAAGAACAAATCACTGAAACGATGGATTCTCGTCAAAAAGCTCAGTTTCGGGATCAACTTGTTCAGCCTTTCAGTAGGCTGTTGTCTTTGCCGTGCTGATGGAGTTGCGATTCGTAAAATTAGCTCTAACAACCAAGGGGCAAGGCGTTGGCACAACACAGCCAAATGACTTTGCCATCCGACTAAAATTTCTGGTGAATCATTTTGCATTCCGGTAACGAGTGCTTTAGCCACTTCCTGGGGAGTCATAGGGATCACCCAACGAAATAATTTTAAGTCGCGTACCATATCTGTGTCTGTGAGAGAAGGTAGTAATGCAATCACTCGGATATTGTGTTCAGCGAGTTCCTGGCGCAAGGCTTGGGTAAATCCTAAGATGGCAAACTTAGTAGCTGAATAAGTTGCCATTGTTGGTGCAGCCACCTTTCCCATCAGACTTGATACATTGACGATTGTTCCTTGCCTTTGGCTGACCATGCGTCTAGCTACCAGACTAGTGAGGTTGTACATCCCTAACAAGTTCACAGAAATTTCTTCTTGAACTTGGGGCATTTTAGATTGCAAAAATGAAGTTTGGTATGCGACACCTGCACAATTAACCAGCAGGTGAATCTGTCCAAAGTTCCGCCACAGTTGGGCAATAGCGATATTTACTTCAATTGTTTGAGTCAAATCTAAAGCGACGATCGCAGTTTCTGTTCCCATTGCCTCGATTTCGTTAGCTACCTCGACTAACTTTTGGCGATCGCGTGCTACCAGTATCAGTCGCTTGATGCCTTGTTGCGCTAATTCAAGAGCGATCGCTCGCCCAATCCCACGCGAAGCCCCTGTAATTAGGGCAACTTTACCTTGAATCTCCATTGGTTTTATCCTCCAAAATCTAAGTCTTACCAACCTCTTCGTTATTGCCGATACACATAAATCTTGAGCTACTCGCTTGTCGGCACAAGGTAAGACAAATAATTAATCGTAATTAAAATCAAACTGAAACTAATAGCAACGAGATATTTCTTGGTTAATCTGCAATCCCTCATAATTGTCTATATAAGGCAGAGATCCTCGTTTTTAACCCGTCAAAGCCCAACGCACTTGGCTGAATGGGTATAGCTCATAGATTTTCTTTCTCCTAGATCAGAGCGTTCATCAGCATCGTTGTCGTCATACACACGGTAGCAATTAAATCAAGGTATTGCAATATTCTTTAATAAGGATTTCTTAATACTTCTTAACGACAAGCATATATATATAAAAGATTTTATTAAATAAGTTTTTATAAATCCCTAAGTACGAATATCTCATTTTCCTGACAAATAGCTCTGTTTCGGACAATTGTTATATCTAATTCATCCTTTAGGAACAAAAAGAGATTAAGCATTTTGGTTGATGGTTGCAATAGTTAAACTTACTGATTTTACGGCAGATTTCTATCAGCATATTTACTGATTTTTTGATAATAAAACCTGAGTTCGACAGACCTCTCCCTGCCTTGAACTAAAGTTAAAGTTCAAGTCTGTCCCTCTCCGAGTCGGAGAGGGACAGGTTTTGCGTAGTAAAACCAGGGAGAGGTCTTTTGCACGGACACGATATAACCCGTCGAACTCACGTTAACAAAGAGTTCTGAGTTTTGATTTTTTAAAATAGTAGAGGACTAGGGCATCATGATCAATGCAAATTACAATAATGTTTTATCTGCTGAAGCTTTAGTGTAAATAGTAATTTGTTTGGGTTTAGCTTTGAGTCTATCAGAGAAATCTTTGAGACTTATAGCATTGCAAATTTAAATCATTCCTGAATAGCAAGATCCCCAACCTCTCTAAGAAGTTTGGAATCTGTTTGTAAGTTATAATATTCTGCCTTTCGCCGCACCCCGTATATTTACGTAAGCCTCAATTATGACTCCACGGTTAACCTGAGTAGGGTAGCTACCCTACAAAGAATTTTGGATAATTTATTTTTTGTCAGTCCCTATATCCGGTGAGAGGTCTTTTAATTCTGCGCTTATAACTAACGCCGTGTAGGGATAGGTTGAGGATTTGATAGTTTAGCTGACTGAGGAATTGACTTATTCCAGATTTGATTAAATTGCTCTACTGATAACGACTGTAAAAGACTGAGATTAAGTGGCTCTTTACTAATAAAAGTGGCATAAGATGGCTGCAAGTAGGAACGATATTCAAGGCGATTGAGGAGATGGGTTTCCATAAAAGCGACGCTGAGGGCGTTGAGATAGGAATAAACAGCATCACGATCGGGGCCTAGTAAAGCAGGTGGCACAGGTAAGACATCGTTTTCAGGAGTAGGTTCGGCGATCGCTGAAAAGTGGGTGGCGTTTTCAATCAAAGCCAGGTACTTATTGGGTTCAGAAAGCCAGGTAAAGGGGCGAATTTGCTCAAATACGGGCGGGGCAAAAATATCTTGACTACCTGCTACCAGCATTACAGGCATTTTAATTTGACTCAAACTGCTCTGACCCAAAACCGAACTATTAATCGGATTAATCGCCATAACTGCCTTGATGCGATCGTCTTTGAGTTCATAATTTTTTTGGGGTAACTTAGTTGCCTCACACTGCAACAAGAGCGACAAATTAAAGGATGAATAATTGGGATTACAATCTTCGCGCAGTTGCTCAAAGTTAATATTTGCTCCTGCTAGAGTCAAAACAGTATAACCACCAAAAGACTGACCAATCGCCCCAACTTGCTGAAGATTGAGTTTTCCCTGGAGGCTGGGATCAGATTTGTCTAGACGCTGGAGTTCATTGAGTAGATACTTGATATCCAAAGAACGGTTGATAAATTCTGCTGGTTCTGGTGGTCTTGCCAAACCTGCAAAGTATTGCTGAAAGCGTTTGGCATTACTACCGGGGTGTTCTAGTACAGCAACAGCAAAACCGTAAGATGCTAGATGTTCAGCCAGATAGACAAAGGTAGAGCGGTCTGAGGCGAGACCATGAGAAATGACAATCAGGGGAAAGGGAGGAGAGGGAGAATTTTGATCTGTAAGTTCTGAGTTTTGAGTTGTAGGTAAATAGATATCTATTGGCAGACGGCGAGCGCGAGAAAAGTCATTTAGCTCCAGGCTTTTTTTCTGCCAGAGGAATTTTCCTGGCGATCGCAAATCTGGTTGTTTTGAGAAGTCAACGGTTGAATTGGCTGCTTGAGCGATCGCTTTTTTTTGAAGGGAAGCTACAACTTCATCCTTTTTCTTAAGCAATTGTGACAAGTCATCGACTATCCTTAACCCCTCTGTGAAATTCACCCGCACAGTATTGCTAGGAAATTTCCGCAGCAAATTCACAACCGTTAAACCCTCTTGATTGTCGGCAGCAGCCAAAATCAAAGAGGCGCGTATGGCATAGAAGCCATTCTGTCGAGACTCAGTGAGGAGTAATTTTCCCAGTTGTTGTACCAGCTGCTCGCCTATCGGTGAGTAAGTTACCTGAGACACCAAAGTAGGAGTGAGATTGAACCGTTGCTGGAGCAAATCCCGCAGTTGAGCGAGTTGTTCAGGAGTAGCGCGGCTAGCATAAAATGAAAAATCTTGATCTATTTTCCCTTCTTTCGCAAAAGTTTCCAGCGAGTCTACCGACAACGAGAATTCGCCAAAGGGAGGATAAAAAAAGCTAATGCGTTCAGCCGCCAATCCGGGAGTGGAAGTCAAAAAGGTAGATAGCAAACCTAAGCCCAGGTATCTCAAAAATTTTTTCATTAGAAAAGCCTACTGTCTAGCCCTGCAAACAATTTTGAATAGAGAGGACGGGGCGGTATTTATAACCGCTTTCCTATTTAATTGGTTTTATATCAAACAAGCTACAAGCAGAAGAAAGCAAATACTAACATCCATCCATAGTTTGGCACATACACCTGAACTAAATTTCGGAATGTTAGGGGCGCACAAATGCGATCCTCTACTTTGCTGACTGTCCTGAATTATCAAAACATACCAGTAGCAAATTTTTCAGCAAAACAGCATCAGTAGCGCGATAATAGATAGATATAGAGATCAAAATATTTTATATGTCCCTTTCCTCCTGCGCCTGTTGTGTTGTTGTCCTCAACCAACAACAGGAGCAAAATATCTCACACCAAAACCAGTGCCAGGATGTACCAGTTAACCACAGCAAGAGTGTGGTTAAAAATTGCACTGTAGTTGAAAATGGTCGAGTTATCGTTAAAACCCTACAACCCTCATATAATCAGACTTCCAACTAATTTTCAGGTATTTAAAGCATTCCCAATTCCCCATCGGCTATTTAAAGCATTTCATCTAAGGGTAAAACATCGTGGAAACGGTTGTAATCAATGTAGCGATGCCCGTCGGGTGTGTGGTGGAAGATATCAACAAATTGATTGTTCCACAAAATCTCATTAGCACTATAGCTATGACGAGCATGAACGACCTGTGCAACCGTTTCATCAATGCCACTTAAAGAGATAATCACCATAGTATTTGTCTGAGTTAGCGATTCTGGTGTCATCCCATATAAAGGACTAAACTCATCAATAACATGCATTACTGACCAGCTTAAGGTAAAGCTAGGTGTTTGGTTCCTCAGCAGCTTGAGATCGTACAACCGACGTATGAATTGTCCTTCTAGAGTTACGTCGTCGCGCATTAAGTAGACTCGCATCTGCGCCTCTAGAATCATGTTGCGACGTTGATTAGCGGTGCGAAATATGAGAGTCGGCATTGCATTATGAGGTGTAATTACAGCAACACGGCTAAAAAGCACACGGGCTGTAGGTCGGGAAAATCGGGCAAATGCTAGTCCCGTCATCACAGCAATTCCCACCAAACCGATCATTGCTTCAATGGTGACAATAATATTGGCATAAGTTGTTTTAGGATACATTGCCCCATAGCCGATGGATGCTAGAGTTTGCACGCTAAAGAAAAAGACATCTAAAAAAGAGCCTGGTCGAGCGTTAGCAATACAATCTCCTCCTATCAAGTAAGCTAGGGCAAATAGAGCATTAATAGTTACATAGAAAATACAAATTAGAATCAGAAAGCCTGCCCAGGGAATCGTTAGCAGCAAATGGTAGGGATCGCGCCAGTAGGAATGCCATGCACCCATACCAATAATTTCCAATTTTCCATTTTGAATTTGAATCTGAATAGGTGGGATCAGATTCTGACGCTGTTGTTTCTTTTGCGAAAGTCTCTTCAGTCGAAATTTCATTGCAAGTAGCCAAAAGAACGGCAACTGCTTAGTATTTTGACATTCTCCGGGCTGAAGTTATTAAATCAACAAAAAAATAGGGTAGGCAATGCCCACCCTACTAATTTATCTGCTAGAAACTTATCGAAGAAGAATTCAGAATTCAGGAGCCAGAATCCAGAATGGATTTTGTGCGACTGGATAAACGCGTGTGTTCGCTCTTAGCGTCTCCCCTTGGGAGAAGAAAAAACTCTTTCCGTAGCTGTTACCCCTGACTTGACTGCTGGGGTATTCTGAATTCTGTCTTCTGACTCCTTCTTATTTATTTTTCAGGCTTTGGTGATTGATCCTTAGAACAGCGATCAAACCACTCCTGGTATTTTTGCTGGTATGACTCATTTTGAACAGCTATGGTAACACGCACCTGATTGCAGCCGTGATTTTGCTCTAGTGCGATCGCATTCAACAATAGACTAGCAGTTTTAGGTGAGCTAAATTCCCCACTTACCGTTAAACCACTGTCAAAATGTGTAACTTCAAACCCTTCGACTCCGGTCAAGTCAACGCCAGAAATTTCCCCTTGTCCTAAATCAATTTCTGCAAGTTGTTGGTGTTCTGGACTAATTTGTTCCACAATCAGCTTTTCACGCCGGACAGGAACTTGGATCATCTGAGTTTCGATTACTTTACGAACAATCACCTCACCAACTTTTCGCTTACTGCTTTCAACAAATAAGCGTTCTTCTAGTAGACGGATAATCTGTTCTTCGCTGACCTCTTCTAAATTTATTGCCTCAACTGAGCTATTTGTCGTTTGATAATCGGCCAGTTGCTCAGTTGGGCTTTCTGATATTGTGCGTAACGGAGCAGGTTGTTGATAGGAATCGCCTGGTCTTTCTGTTTCTAAATATTCAGGCATATATTCTATTTGTGATTTATTTAAGTCTATGAAAACTGATTTAGTTGGCTTGTCGATTTTTTTTACCCTCTGGCTCTGCAATCTAAATAAAGAGGGATGTCTATCGGCTAGCTGCTGACTATTTCCTAGAGTTTCTTGACTCGCCGGATTAGATATAACTAGGTTTAATCGGCGATTGGTATCCACAACCAAATCATGAACTACTCCTACTAGCTGACCTTGCAGATCGAACACCGTAAAATTGTTTACCTTTTTTCTTAAATCTGCCAGTGAGGTGCTAATGCGAGAGTCAGAGCTTGCCTGTCCAATGTTTTTTGTCATCGGTTGGCTATTCATAGTGCAAACTTAAAGTTATGAAATGTTTTCTACTTAGCTAAATTAAATGTATTAATCATCTTAATACCATTTAAAAATCTTTGCGACAGATTTTATTGATATATTTATCCAACTCATTATTATTAGATATATCAGAGTAATATTCGCAATTTTAAATGGCATCAGATATTCCAAGCACAGGCAAAGCTAATTCTACAGCCTCACCTGTACTGTATCGAATTAATTATTAGTCGTTAGTTGCTAACTAATGACTCTGTTAATTAGCGTTCTTCAATCGGAAGATTACCAGAATTCACATCTAACTCTTCACGACGCACAGTTTCTTGCGTTTCAACTGTGTCTTGATCAACCACTTTTCTCACTCTGACTTCTTCACGCAAAAAGGCTTCTTTGCGAACATCAGGAGTTTCTTCATGGATTTCTACGCGAGCAACTTCGCCTTCACGGAAATCCGCTTCGCGCCCAGAAATCGCGGCACCTGCATCTGCTGGAGTTACACGTTCAATTACAACTCGCTCTCTTTCTACTGGCACTGCAACCCGTGCAGTCTCAGTCTCAACGTGCTTACCAATCGATACTTCTCCAGTTTTTTGGCGGCGTTTACTGGCAACCAACCGTTCTTCATACAGTCTCAGAGTTTGATGATCTTGCTCATTTAACCCGTATAAAGAAGGCTCATGCTCGTAAGTGTAGCTATCACGATTATAAGCTGGCGTAGTCGTCGGTTGTTGATAGGTTGTATCTACAGGTATTGTTCCTTCTACAGGTGCTGATGCTTCTAAAGGAAGGGTAGAGGTTATGGGTTGACGATATACGCCACGCACCCGTTCTTCATAGTCGTAATCAAGCGCTAGACGCTCATTAAATTCAGGTAAATCTTCTGCTTGCTCTCTAGTTAAGCCAATTGTATAGACACGATCAACATTATGATCAACACGGGCACGAGCAATTGGTAATAATACTTTTTTACCAAAAATCCAGAAGCCCAAGTCAACAATTAGATAGCGGAAATGACCTTCTTCATCAACTAAAGCATCACTTACAGTACCAATCTTTTCATCAGTTCCTTGTGTATAAACCCCAACGCCCTTGATGTCCTGTCCTTCAAAGGTATCCCGATAATTAGGCTCAAAATCTTCTAATTTGTAAAGAACCATTATATTATCCTCCAAAAAATTCCATCTCTTAATAACTAAGCTAACCGTTTAATGACTTGTTTACCTCTTTCCGACGAATGAACTATTTCAAAAGTTAAATAATCAAAAGTTATAGATACAAATCCTACATAAATAATAACCAATGAGCAAAGTAGGGGCAATTCATGAATTGCCCTTGCAGCATATAGTTTTACATAATTTAAGTTTTCTAATTTCAGAGTTAATAATTAAGTGTATATATTACAAAATACGGTTCAGTTAAGGAAAATTGTAGGTTGGGTTAAGCAAAGCACAACCCAACAAAGCCACGAAAATGTTGGGTTTCGTTCCTCAACCCAACCTACACATTTCAAGGTTTTTGGCACTAACTGAACCGTATTAGTATATATTAGGAATCAAACCGGATTCTTGAAAATACTTGGCTTAATTTAAAACCATAATTTATCCACTTTTTCGGTCAAAATTTAGCATGAATCCTGACCGGAGGCGGAGCAGCTTTGCTCCTAACTTGTGAATTTTGTTTTATAAAAAAACACAGGCAGAGATAAAAATTAACTTTGCCTGCATGATTATTTCAGAGAAATCTACCAAAGAAATTTACCAATCAGCTATCTACTTAAATAGCTCCATGTGTATTAGTACCATGTTCTTGCACTTGTAAATTACCCTCAGTATCAACATCTAACTCTTCTCGACGAATGGTTTCTTGTGTTTCCACAGTGTCCCGTTCTACTACTTTTTTAACCCTGACTTCTTCACGTACAAAGGCTTCTTTACGTATATCAGGCGTTTCTTCGTACAGTTCTATGCGTGCAACCTCGCCTTCTTCAAACTTAAGTTCACTGGGGTCTATGACGTTTCCTGCTTCTGTTGGCGCAACTCGCTCAATTAGAACTCGTTCTTTTTGGATAGGTACTGTAACACTTGCAGTATCTGTTTCAATGTGTTTACCAACTGTGACTTCTCCGGTTTTGACGCGCTGTTTGTTGGCAATCAATCGTTCTTCATAGAGTTTGAAAGTTTGATGAGATTGCTCATTCAATCCGTATAAAGCTGGTTCTGTCTGATAATTATATGTATCGCTATCGTAAGTTACATTGCTAGTTGGAGTACGAAATCCACTACGTACCTTTTCTTCATAATGGTGGTCAAAGATTGTATCTTCTTTATACTCAACTAAACCTTCGACTTGTTGTTTGCTTAACCCATCAACATAGACACGTCTTGCGGCATAATCAATCCGAGATAGACCAATTGGCAGTAAGATTTTCTTACCAAAAAAATCTACGTTTGTGTCAATAACTAGATATCGAAAATGACCATCATCATCAACTATAACATCAGCTACTGAGCCAACTCTGTCTCCTCCCCCAGTATAAAGTTCCAATGCTCTAACGTCGTCTCCACCAAAAGTTTCTCGATAGTTTGGATCAAAATTTTCAAGTTTGTGAAGAGGCATACGCTGTTTCCGGGTTGTTTATTAAGTTCTATTAGTATAAAAAATATTGTGCTGAATCTCATCCTGCTGGCGACTGAATTCAGTTGAGATGGTTGAGATATTTTATGGTTTATAATTCATACTTTTTGAGTGGAATAGTCAGTTTTAACGTTCAGGTAGTCAATAGGAGTATAACTAAAGTCATAAAAAACTTTAGTTTATGTTGCTTTGAAGAATTCTATTTTGATAAAATTTTTTCCCAGTTACATTACTTGAAAACTAAAGCTAAGACTTGCCCAATTATTCACATCCCAAATATATGAGTCAGAGGCTGTGTTGTTCATCTCGGTTTTGAGGGCGCTGGCGTTATGCAAGTCTTGTAACAAGGCTTGTGCAACGTCTAAGGGATTCAATAATGGGCTAGTCGGCTGTTGTTCGGCTGTAGAATACTTAGCAGTACTCAAGGCGGCGAGAGTTCCACTAAAGGGGACAGGACTAAAAATAAGTTGTTGTTCGCACTCAGAAGCTGTCCCTGAAGTTTGGGGTAGGGTGAGGGTTTCACCTGGGGCAATGACAACTTCTTGGAGGATGGGTTTGGTATCGGTAGTGTTTGGTTCTTGGGGAGTCTCCCAAGAGTAGAAGGCAACTGCTGTATGATTATTGTTTAATCCCAACAAGATTAAATATACTGGGCGATCGCTCTGATTTTCCACTCGATATTGCATTCGACTACCAATAGGTACAATCGCAGTGGAGAGTGATTTTTTTATCGAAGCTTCGGGTTTGAAAGTTCGTATTGTTTCACGCTGCATCACCACCCGTGGTGATATGCCGCTAATTATTTCTAAGGTTGCCTTGAGAGGTAAGCGGGAAGAACCTTGATTTTCTGTGAGTCGCCATAACTTGGCTGCTAGCAAAGTTGATAATTTTGGCGCTAACCTTTGGACTGCTGATTTTACTGCTTCTCCGACTTCCCCTGTGGTATTGGAAATTAATTCGCCACCAAGAGAAAATAGACCATAACGACTAGGAGTTTCCTGTAGCTTGGCAAATATATAATCGGCAGGTTTTTCTCCTGCGACTATGGTGGATACATGGGAAAATCCAGCAAAGGCACTTGTAGCGTCTACCCGCTCAATTCTTTCTAATCCAGTATCCAAAGCTATTATTAAATTAATATTCCTGGGTAAAACTCGGACTGCTTCTTGGATGAGTTGGCCAACTTGTAGGGGGTTTGCACCTTCAATTTTGGAAATTTGCGCTTTTGCTGTTAACCCAGTGCGCGATCGCAATACTAATTCTTCTGTTGTTGCTAAAGTAAATCTAGAATTAACTCCGTAGTATAGCAGCACTTGTGGCGGTAATCCTGCTAACCATAAATGGACTGTTTTACCGTCTTCTTCAATAGCACTCACCACACCTTCTGCACCAATGATAGTATCTGGCTGTAGAGACGCTACATCTGAATTTTTCTCACTCTTCAATAACGCTGGTTGCTGTTTACTACCCAATTTGGATAGAGAATTTTCTACCTGAGAGAGGGCGATTTGAATTTTGGTGGCTGGGGTGAATTCCCACAAATACTGTGTTAAGGCGTAGGTAAATAACCCCGCACTAAAACCAGAAAATAGTCCTTCCCTGGCTGGCTGCTTTGGTTCTGAGGTAGCTGCTAAAACAATCGGAGTGTTGGATTTTTGAGTTTTAAGTTGTTTGAGAAAGTTAAGTTCTTCTGTTGCTAGCTTTGCTACCGACTCCTGAAGGGCGCGAATTTTTAATCCTATGACTGTGCTAGGAGCATCATAGCTAGTATCCAATACTGCTGTTACTCTGTCTGTGGAGAGCGATCGCAATAATAGCAGTAGAGTTTCTTCTAATATGTAGTCGACTATTTTATCATCTTGTGAAACAGAAGTCATGTTTGCTGGTACAAGAGCATTTTGGATTCTATCGGGCGATGTTCCCAATTTGACACGACTGCCATAACCGCTAAAGTGGAAAACAACCACATCACCCGGTTTAGCTTGTTTGCCCAGGTGATCTAAAAAAGCCGCCTCAACGAATTCCCTACTAGCTTGTTCCTCAGTTAAGGTTAAAATATCTGACCCTTGAAAACCAAAGCGGTTAATCAAAAGTTCTCTTTGCAGTTCCACATCTGTGAGACAACCACTGAGATTTGGAATTCTTGAGTATTGATTAATACCTATCAACAATGCCAACTTGCGCGGGTTGGGTTGTGCTAAAGCCTGATAATAGCGACTTCCTAAAGTCAACCACTCAGCTTCAGTTAGCCCCAATACCGCGAGTATTGAGCCAATTTTATGTAAAAACGTGCGGCGTTTCATAATTAGCTATCAGCCATAAGCCCATTAGCTAGCAGCTTACAGGGCTGAACTCTGTATTGTAAAGTTACAGTGAATACTGTTTGCAAAGGTGGGCAGTGGGGAGGGAGCAGGGGACAAGGGGATAAGGGGACAAGGGGACAAGGGGACAAGGGGTGAGAACTTGAAACAAGTCTTTTCCCAATTCCCAATTCCCAATCCCCAATTCCCAATTCCCTAAACAGGTACTTCTATCCGCATTGCCCGCGCCAACTCTGCCGCTACTTCAGGACGAGAAAATTCTGGTGGAGGTAGTTCACCACGTCGCAGCATTTCTCGGACTTTTGTCCCCGATAAATGAATGCGTTCTTCTGGCCTGCTGGGACTGGTTTTAGATGTTGCCATCTGCTTAGTGCGGGTGCAGTAGAAAGCGTGTTCAAATTTCATCGGCACAATGCCTAATTCACCTGGGGCAAATTCATCAAAGATGTATTGAGCATCGTAAGTACCATAATAGTCACCAACGCCAGCGTGATCCCGTCCGACGATAAAGTGAGTACAGCCGTAGTTTTTGCGGACTAAAGCGTGGAATATTGCCTCACGAGGCCCAGCATAGCGCATTGCTGCTGGATTTATTGCCAAAGTTACCCGGTCTAAGGGGTAGTAGTGTTCTAGCAAAATTTCATAGCAGCGCATCCGCACATCGGCGGCAATATCATCTTCTTTTGTCGCCCCGACTAATGGGTGCAAAAATAGACCATCAACAGTTTCTAAAGCGCACTTTTGAATATATTCATGGGCGCGGTGAATGGGATTGCGAGTTTGGAAGCCAACGATGGTTTTCCAACCCTTATCTTTAAACATTTGCCGTGAGGCAGCTGGATCAATTTGATAAGTGGGAAACTGGGGATGAGGTTCGCGCTGCAATAGCCAAATATCACCCGCCAGATGTACAGTACCTTGGTTATAGAGTACTTGTACGCCTGGATGTTTGACATCATCAGTGCGGTAGACATTAATGGCTTCGCGGGTTTTGTCGTAGTGATATTTTTGCGTGAGTTGCAAAACCCCAATAAATTCACCTCTGGAGTTATCAAGACGAATTAAACCGCCTTCTTGCAATGGGGAAGCTACTTCTTCGCTTACCGATAGTGTAATCGGGATTGACCATACAAGACCGTTAGCTAATCGCATTTCTGTTACGGTGCGATCGTAGTCTTCTTGGTTCATAAAACCCGTGAGTGGACTAAAAGCACCGATCGCAATCATTTCTACATCGGAAACGGCGCGATCGTCAAGTTGCACTCGCGGCAAAAAGTCAGCTTTTGAGAGAAACTCTGCTCTTTGTTCTGGTGTGGCGATACGGTTAACCAATTGTCCACCGTGGGGGGCTATGGCATCTGGATTTTGACTCAATGTAATCCCCTCTCTGCTTTTAATGTTATTGTTTCAGATTATGTACTAACTTACCAAATGCTGGTATGTAGATAAAAAGAGTTTGGGCGTTGAGTATGGGACAAACTAAGATAAACTGCGTGGACGCAAATAAATTATTGAATACTTTCTAAATACTTTCTTTGCCGCTTCTATCTGTGCGTTATGGTGTCAAAGAAGAGGACAAGGGGCAGTTCTTGCAGTTCTTGCTGGGGAAAAAACCCCATACCATACATAAATGTAAGGGCTTGCAATTGAGATAAATAAATCAAGATGTTAAAGACTAAAATCATAAACTATAGTAATAGATTGTCAATTTTGCTCCCTATGACCAGTTTTAATTAAAAATTGAAAGAAATAATAATTTTTAATTAATTTTGGGTACTGAGCTACCACTAAATCTGCATATTTAGTGGTCTACAATCAGTAGCGAGTTCAAGCCCCAAAAGAATTGCAATTTTTAATTTTGCATTTTTAATTTTTAATTGGTTTGACGGTGGTTAGCAGCTTGTAATAACAAAGATTCGGCAAATGCGATCGCATCACTTGCAGATTTACCACCAGCTAACTGCGCTAATTCTTCCCGGCGAGTAGTTAAATTATCCAAGCTAGTAACTCTGACTACGGTACGTTGTTCAGCGTTGCCATTGTTAGATTTTTTACCTTTGCCTTGATTGATAGTTTGCTTATCTACGCGGAAATGGCGATCGGCCATTGCTGCAACTAAAGGCTGGTGGGTAACACATAATACTTGGTTGCGTTGACTTAGCTGATGTAATTTTTCTGCGATCGCTTGGGCGACTCTTCCCGAAACCCCGACATCAATTTCATCAAAAACCATTGTCCCAGCCGCATCAACCTGAGAAAAACAAGCTTTCAGCGCCAGTAAAAAGCGGCTCATTTCCCCACCAGAAGCAACTTCCGTTAAAGGTTGCAGTGGTTCTCCAGGGTTAGAACTAAATGTAAAGGTAATTTTATCTGCTCCCATAGCAGTTGGGAAAGCTGGTAATATTTCAACCAGAAATTTCACCTTTTCCATTGCTAGGGGCTTGAGTTCAGCTATCAAACGTGATTCTAAATTAGCAGCCGCCTTACTCCGCAGTTGAGTTAACTGATTACTTGCTTGGGTGAGTTTTTCAAAACACACCTTTTCTTGCTGTTCTAACTTTTCAATAGATTGTTCGCTGTCGTTAAGCTGGGCTAATTCCCCTTGGATACGTTGGTAATAAGCGATCGCTTCTGTAAGTGTCGGCCCATACTTCCGGCAAATTTGCTTTAATTCCTGAATCCGTTCTTCCACCTCTTCCAATCGCTGCGGATCGGCTTCCAAAGCATCCCCATAAGCATTAATCTGTCTTCCCACTTCCATTACCGCAGCTTGCGCGTCCCTAACCAATTCCAACAGGTGTTGCAGTTGGGTATCGTACTCCACCATGTCATTTAATATTGCCTCACTATCTCCCAGCAAATCTCCTGCGGCTGGGGTTTCATGATCGTTTTGATACAAAGCCTGATAAACCTTATAACTCATCTGTTGTAAATCGACGACATGATTTAGGCGTTCCCGTTCTTGTCCCAACTGTTCCAATTCATTAGGTTCGCCCAGATTAGCTGCTCCCAATTCCTGCACTTGATAAGCAAGCAAATCGAGTTGTTGTAATCTTTCCCGTTCCGATGTCCGGCGTTTTTCTAGCGCTAAATGCGCCTGTTGGTAAGCACTGAAGCTAGTGGCAACTTTATGACGCTGCTGCATTAGAGAGTCGCCGCCGTATAAATCCAACCAGTCCCGGACTTGGGCAGATTGTCCCACTTGTACCGTTTGGCCTTGGGCTGTGATTTCCACTAAGCGATCGCGCATTCCTCCCATAATCTGCCGATTTACCAACACGCCATTCACCCGCGATCGACTGCGGATATTACTACCAGTGGCTGTGATTTCTCGGCTAATAACTACAGAATTTTCATCAAGCAAATCTATTTCTTGTTCAGTCAACCAAGCGGCTAGGGGGGCGTTCGAGGTGAAAGTAGCTTCTACCATTGCTCGACTTGTCCCCGTGCGAATGACTCGACTAGAGACTTTACCGCCTAAAGCCGCATCAATGGCATCCAAGATAATCGATTTTCCAGCGCCGGTTTCACCTGTCAGTACATTTAGTCCCGCGCCAAATTCCAATTCCAGTTGGTCAATTAAGGCAAAGTTTTCAATTCGCAGGCAAAGCAACATCAAGCCAAATTCTCCATAAGGGCAGATGCCGAATACTTCTAATTTACAGGACAATAAATATGGTTTTTTAGCAATTAGCAATACCTAATACTATTGAACTAGTATGCCCGTTTAAGTGTAGCAGACTAATGGGGGGTAGGGAGTGGGGAACAAGCAAGGGGGCAGGGAGATTAGTTTTCCCGTATGCCACTTTTCAATACCCAATTCCCAATTCGTAAAGATATTGTTACAATACTTAATGTGATCGTTCTGACTGGTGGCCTTTTTCATGATTGTTAAGACACTTCCCCCTAGTTCCCGACCGATTCAGGAGGACAGTCGCAACGGCACAGATAGCCGAGGCGAACTGGACGTTATAGATATAGTGCCAGAAGAAAATGGTACATCAAACTTAGTTGTGCGATCGCCAAGACTTTTAGCAGCCCAAAAGGTAAGGACAACAGCCGAACCTGAGACGCTTTACGATCCTGTAAACATAGCGGCACACTACCAAAATAGACCCCTGCAAGTTTTACGGCGGATTTTCGCCGTGTTGGGGCCGACTTTATCCTTTGTTTTTGGATTATGGTCGGATAGTAAACGGGGAATTGTCGTCAAAAATGACCGCCGCCGAGCCACTCAGCTACGAGTATTGCTGACCCAACTGGGGCCTGCTTACATCAAAATTGGCCAAGCCTTGTCCACCAGACCGGATTTAGTTCCTACCGTATACCTAGAAGAATTAACTAAGCTACAAGACCAATTACCACCTTTTCCCAACGAACTTGCTTACCAGTTTATCCAAGAAGAACTAGGCGCACCTCCAGAAGAAGTTTATGCCGAACTCTCCGCCCAACCAATTGCTGCGGCTTCCCTGGGACAAGTATATAAAGGTAAGCTAAAAACAGGTGAAGAAGTTGCCGTAAAAGTTCAACGCCCTGACTTAAGAGAGCGGATCGCTATTGATTTGTATATCTTGCGTAACCTCGCTGCTTGGGTGCAGAAAAAAGTCAAACGGGTAAGAAGTGACTTAGTTGGGATTCTCGATGAATTAGGCGATCGCATCTTTGAAGAAATGGACTACATCCATGAGGGTGAAAATGCGGAGCGATTTTTCGAGTTATATGGCCACATAAAAGACATATATGTACCGAAAATTTACTGGGAATATACCAATCGTCGCGTCTTGACGATGGAATGGATTAACGGTATTAAATTAACCCAGACAGCAGAAATTAGCGCCCAAGGCATAGATGCTCGTTATCTAATTGAAGTGGGTGTCCAGTGTTCTCTACGCCAGCTACTAGAACATGGATTTTTCCACGCCGATCCCCACCCTGGTAATTTATTAGCAACACCAGATGGTAAATTAGCTTATCTTGACTTCGGAATGATGAGCGAGATTAAGCCACCACAGCGTTATGGTTTAATTGAAGCGATCGTCCACGTCGTCAACCGCGACTTTGAAGGGTTAGCAAAAGACTACGTTAAATTAGACTTTTTATCACCAGAAACCGATTTAACACCAATTATCCCAGCTTTTGCCAGAGTCTTTGCGGATGCTCAAGGAGCCAGCGTTGCCGACCTTAATATTAAAAGCATCACCGATGAACTATCGGCTTTGATGTACGAGTATCCTTTCCGCGTACCCCCTTACTACGCCTTAATTATTCGTTCCCTCGTTACCCTCGAAGGGATTGCAATATTTATAGATCCCAACTTTAAAGTTCTCAGCGAAGCTTATCCTTACGTTTCCAAACGCCTGTTAACCGATCCAGCGCCGCAATTAAGAGCATCACTACAAGATTTGCTATTTAAAGATGGCAGATTTCGCTGGAATCGGTTAGAAAACTTGTTAAAAAATGCACGTAATAGTCAAGACTATGACTTCAACTTAGTGCTGAATCAAGGAATAGAATTTCTGTCATCTGAACGCGGCGCTTTTATTCGTGACAAGCTAGTAGATGAATCTGTTAATGGACTCGATGCTTTAGGTAAAAATGTTTTGCATAACTTTACCTCATTGTTACGCGAACGGGTAGGATTGACAGCAGTTAATGAAACTCCAGCAGCACCCATTGAGCAACAACAAACTTTAGAGCATATCAAACGTATATTAGGTATCCTCCAAGAAACACGAGGCTTTGATCCCATCCAATTTGCGCCTCAAATGGCTCAATTACTGGTAAATTCAGATGTACAACGTTTAGGTCAACAAATTGCTAGCCGCTTTACGCAAAAAACTGTAGCTAGGTTGATTAGGCAATTATTGGCTTCTTAGTTAAAGTTATGAGTTAAAAACTTTCTTTAACTCATAACTCATTCACATTAGGAAGTATATAACCCAACTCTTCCAACTTCTTTAAAACCTTGCTTGCACTTTGGACAATGCTTTCTTGGTTAGTCTTACATTCGACTTCAGGAAGGAGTGGTATTTCATAAGGATCATCAATACCAGTGAAGTGCTTAATCTCCCCGGCTCTTACTTTTTTATATAACCCTTTTACGTCTCGCCGTTCACAAACTTCTAATGATGCATTGACGTAAACTTCAATAAAACATGGAATATTTTTGCGTACTTCTTCCCGAATTTCGCGGTAAGGTGAAATAGCCGAAACCAATACAATTACATTATTTCTCGCAAGAAGATGAGCTACAAATCCAATGCGCCGAATATTTTCTTCTCTATCTTCTTTACTGAAACCCAACCCTTTGCATAGATTTTGACGTACTGCATCACCATCCAGAACTTCAACTCTGTATCCTTGTATCCGTAGTTCCTTCTCCACGAATTGACAGATAGTAGTTTTTCCTGCACCACTTAAACCGGTGAACCACACTGTCACGCCACGCTGTTGTTGTCTCATCCTACCTCCGCAGTATATTTAAAATGGCACACCAGAAAAAGCTTTTTTAAGTAATTTCCACTAAAATAGTAATTTTATTTTTCTAATCCTTTTTTATATCATGTCCGGCAAATTACCTGTGATATGTCATTCATTGCGAGTGCAACGAAGTGAAACGTTCGCGTAGCGTCTCGTAGAGATAGCAATCGCAAGGCTTTTGGGATTGCTTCTCTTCGTACCCTGCGGGAACGCCAAGGGCGGTACGCAATGACAATTATTTAACCGGACATGATATTAGCAGAAATTTCAGGAGTTGCAAGGCAGTCCGTACTAGCCTTGCTATTATTACCTCTACTGATTTCGAGCGAAGGAATCGCATAATTATACGTATTTTATATCAACATTTAATACATTGACTGGCGATATCTACAACAAGCTGCAACTACGCATTTTCTCAAGCCTAACAACGGAATTCGCAGCTATAGTAGAAAAACTTGCCGATTCAGGTTTCAAATTATTGAAGTTTTACTTAAGTTTTGTATTCAGTATATATACAGTTCATTTTTAAAGAGAATAGTCTTTATTATAACAGTAGGCTATTAGAGTAGTGAGCGATTTATCACTCAATTTTAAGGGTTTTAGTCATGACTACAAACTTTCACAACTGATCAAAACTAATGATATCAGCCACTAGTACACTTTGGCATAAATTTGCACACCTTTAGCCAGTTGCTCAGAACAACTTGTCTAGTTAATTGAGGTGGTAGCTAGATTTACGCTGTGCTGTACTAGTGGTTTGTTTCAGTAATTTTTGGGATTTGTAGTTAGCGATTTATCGCTCAATTTTAAGGGTTAGAGCCACCGACTATTTTTGTACTTAACAAAGTCCAAAATTCCCCAACAAAATTTGAAATTTAATTCAACTGATTTATGTTAACCACCTTTCCCACTACTATCCCAGAAGAAAATAACTTAATTCAATGTGATGCCGATCAGGGATTTATTTCTTGGCTAAGTCAGGCTGGAGGGTCAGTTGCCATCACTACCTACCAAGCCGGAAAACTAGCACTAGTAGGCTGGAATGGGGAACAGATAACCATGCTGTTACGCCAATTTTCCAAACCTATGGGATTGGCAGTGAATGGTTCACGATTGGCACTAGCTAGCCATCATGAAGTCTGTTTATTAGCCAATGCCCCCGCCTTAGCTTATGAGTTTTTAGAAGACCAGCCCGGACGGTACGATGCCCTTTATCTGCCACGGATGACATATTTTACAGGCGACCTGAACATTCACGATCTGGAATTTGGCAGAGAAGGGCTGTGGATTGTCAACACCCGTTTTTCCTGTCTTTCTACCTTGAGTCCAGACTTCAGCTTTGTACCGCGCTGGCATCCCAAATTTATTTCCGAAGTAGTGCCAGAAGATCGCTGCCATCTGAATGGGTTAGCAATGGTGGATGGCAAACCCAAGTATGTGACTGCCCTCGGTGCGACAGATACCGTCGGAGGATGGCGACCGGGTAAAGCCAACGGTGGGGTTGTGGTGGAAGTCGAGAGCAATAAAATTATTGTAGATGGATTATCAATGCCTCATTCCCCAATCTGGCATGACGGGTTTTTGTGGTTACTCAACTCTGGTGCAGGGGAAATATGGCGCATTCATCCAGAATCAGGAGACAAACAAGTAGTCTGTGTACTCCCTGGATTTCTGCGGGGGTTGTGCTGCGTAGGATATTACGCCCTAGTCGGACTATGCCAGATTCGAGAACGGCATATTTTCGGAGGGTTGCCTATAACTCAACGATTTGAGCAATTGCTTTGTGGTGTGGTAGTCGTGGATTTGCGAAATGGGCAACAGGTGGGAATGCTGAAGTTCACCGCAGGCTGTCAAGAACTTTATGATGTACAGTTTCTTGCTGGTGTACAGCGTCCGATGGTTTTGAATCAAGAACGAAAAGAAATCCGCCAAGCATTTACTGCACCAGAGATCAACTACTGGCTGCGACCGAGTGCAGTGATTCCTAATGACTAAGAAATCTGTTTAATCAGACCGTAATTGTTGAAATCAAATTTTTAGTTTTTTCAGAGGTTTTTTCATGAATGAATTCAAAGTCAATACTTACACTGACGGCAATCAAATTAACCCCGCAGTCGCAATGGATGCTGATGGGGACTTCATCATTTCCTGGACTGGCAATGGGGTGTATGCTCAACGCTACAACAGTACTGGCGTGGCTGTTGGGGGCGAATTCCAAGTCAATACCAATACCAACGGCAATCAACGTAACTCTACAGTAGCGATCGATGCCGATGGCGACTTTGTTATTTCCTGGCAAAGCCAAGACGTGTCTGGCTCTGGCATATATGCCCAACGCTACAACAGTTCTGGAGCGGCTGTTGGGGGTGAATTTCTGGTCAATACCTCCACTAACAACGATCAGGTTAACCCTACAGTAGCGATGGATACCAATGGTAATTTTGTCATTTCCTGGCAAAGCAGTGGTCAGGACGGGTCTGGCTATGGGGTATATGCTCAACGCTACAACAGTTCTGGAGCGGCTGTTGGGGGTGAATTTCTGGTCAATACCCACACAAGGAACTCTCAATATAACCCCACAGTAGCGATAGATGCCGATGGGGACTTTGTTATTTCCTGGCAAAGCTATTATCAGGACGGGTCTTACTTGGGCATATATGCCCAACGCTATAACAGTGCTGGAGTGGCTCAAGGAAGTGAATTTCTGGTCAATACCCATACTCAAGGCTATCAAAGTAACCCTACAGTAGCAATGGATGGTACTGGGGACTTTGTAATTTCTTGGCAAAGCGATGGTCAGGACGGATCTGGCTATGGAATATATGCCCAACGCTACACCAGCGCTGGGGTAGCTATTGGGGTTGAATTCAAAGTCAATACCCACACTGACGGCAATCAATATAACCCCACAGTAGCGATGGATGCAGATGGGGACTTTATCATTTCCTGGACTAGCAATGGTCAGGACGGGTCTAGCGATGGCATATATGCCCAACGCTATAACAGTTCTGGGGTAGCTATTGGAGGCGAATTTCTGGTCAATACCTACACCAACAACAGTCAAGCTAACCCCGCAGTAGCAATGGATGCCACTGGAGATTTTGTAATTTCTTGGCAAAGCGATGGTCAGGACGAATCTGGGGAGGGCATATATGCTCAACTAAACAACAACAGTGGGGTTCCTCCCACAGTCACCTCTGGTTCTGCCTCTGCCCTGACATACACTGAAAACGCCACTACAGCTATCGACTCAGGCATCACCGTCAGCGACACAGACTCCCCCAACCTGGCTAGTGCCACCGTCAGGATTACCAGTGGTTTTGTCTCTGCTGAAGACATCCTCGCCTTCACTAGCCAAAATGGGATTACGGGCAGCTACAACAGCACCACAGGTGTTTTAACCTTAACTGGCAGTTCCACCGTTGCTAATTATCAAGCCGCACTACGTTCTATTACTTATACCAACAACAGTGACAACCCCACTCTTACACCTCGTACCATCAGCTTTATAGTTAATGATGGGGCTGCTAATAGTACTGCCGTTAGCCGCAATATTAATATTACGGCAGTAAATGATGCACCTGTTGCTACTGCCACCAACTCTGCCCTGGCATACACCGAGAACGCCACTACAGTGATTGACTCAGGCATCATCGTCAGCGATGTAGACTCATCTAACCTAGATAGTGCCATTGTCAGCATTAGCGGTGGCTTTGTTCCTGCCGAAGATATACTTGCCTTCACTGACCAAAATGGCATTACAGGCAGTTATAACAGCAGCACAGGTGTCTTAACTTTAACTGGCGATTCTAGTGTTGCTAATTATCAAATTGCACTGCGTTCTATTACTTATAACAACAGTAGTAGTAACCCCAGTCTCACAGCTCGTACTGTCAGCTTTACGCTCAATGATGGGATTGATAATAGTACAGCTATTACCCGCACTATTAATTTTACGGCAGTGAATGATGCGCCCATTGCCACTGCCACTAACTCCGCCCTGGAATATACAGAGAACGCCACTACAGCCATCGACTCAGGCATCATTGTCAGTGATGTAGACTCCCCCAACCTGGTTAGCGCCACTATCAGAATTACCAGTGGTTTTGTCTCTGCTCAAGATACCCTCGCCTTTATCAATCAAAATGGGATTACGGGCAACTATAACAGCAGCACGGGTGTCCTAACTTTAACTGGCAGTTCTAGTGTTGCTAATTATCAAACTGCACTACGTTCTATTACTTATACCAACAGCAGTGATAATCCCAGTCTCACACCTCGTACTGTCAGCTTTATAGTTAATGATGGGACTGTTAGTAGTGAGGCCGTTACCCGCAATATTAATATTACGGCGGTGAATGATGTTCCTGTCGCTGTTAATGACAGCATCACCACAAACAAAAACACACCTATTATCATTAACGCTGCGACTCTGTTGAATAATGATACAGATGCGGACAATGACATATTGAGCATTACTAGCTTTACCCAACCTAGCGAAGGAAGCTTGATTAACAATGGTGATAGTACTTACACTTATACCCCTGACCCAGACTATTATGGCTCCGACAGCTTCACTTATACCATAAGTGATGAGCAGGGCAGCAGTACTGCCACCGTAAACTTGACTATTAATCAATTCAATCTGGTTAATGGTACTTCAGGTGCAAACAGCCTGAATGGTACGGAGATCATGGATATCATCTCAGGATTGCTGGGCAATGACACGCTTAACGGACTAGGTGATAACGACACACTCGATGGCGGCGATGGAAATGATTTCTTAGATGGTGGTACAGGAAATGATTTACTCATTGGTGGTAAAGGCAATGACACTTATATTGTGGACAGCATCGGCGACACTATTATTGAAGCCGCTAGTGCAGGCACAGATTTAGTCCAATCTTCAGTGAGTTGGGTATTGGGAAATAACCTGGAGAACTTGACTCTGACTGGAACCGACGCAATCAATGGTACTGGTAACAGCCTTAAGAATATCTTGATTGGTAATAATGGTGCTAATAGCTTGAGTGGAGAAGCTGGCAATGATAGCCTCGTTGGTGGTGCGGGTAATGACACCTTGTTGGGCGGTGTAGGTAATGACACCTTGGATGGAGGTTTAGGATCTGATAGTCTTGTTGGTGGAATCGGTAATGACACTTACATCGTAGACAACCTCAGCGATATTGTTGTCGAAGGCTTAAATGCAGGTACAGATATAGTTAGGTCTTCAGTGAGTTTTGTTTTGACAGATAACCTGGAGAACTTGACTCTGACTGGAACCGACGCAATCAATGGTACTGGTAACAGCCTTAAGAATATCCTGATTGGTAATACTACCGCTAACTTGTTGAGCGGGGAAGATGGCAATGATAGCCTCGTTGGTGGTGGAGGTAATGACACCTTGTTAGGTGGTGCAGGCAACGACACCTTGGATGGAGGTTTAGGAGCTGATAGTTTCAATGGTGGAGCAGGCAATGACATTTACACTGTAGATAACGTGAACGATATTATTGTCGAAGGCTTAGATCCAGGCATAGATTTAGTTAAGTCTTCGGTAAGTTTTGTGTTGACAGATAACGTGGAAAAGTTGACCCTGACTGGAACCGGGGCAATAGATGGTACTGGTAACAGCCTTAATAACATCCTGATTGGAAATACTGGTGCTAACAAGTTGATTGGAGGAGATGGTGACGATAGCCTCTTTGGTAGTTCAGGTAATGACAGCTTGTCAGGCGGTGCAGGCGATGATACTTTGGATGGAGGTGTAGGAATTGATACTCTCAATGGTGGAGCCGGCAATGACATCTATACTGTAGATAATCTTGGCGATATTATTATTGCCGAAGGCTTAAATGCAGGCACAGATTTAGTCAAGTCTGCTGTGAGTTGGGTTTTGGGAGATAACCTGGAGAATTTAACCTTGACTGGAAGCAAGGTAATCAATGGTACTGGTAACAGCCTTGATAATATCCTTACAGGAAATGGTGGCGCTAACATCTTGAGCGGAGAAGGTGGCAATGATAGCCTCTTTGGTGGCTCAGGCAATGACACTTTGTTGAGCGGTGCAGGTAATGATATCTTGGATGGAGGTGCAGGGATTGACAGTCTTGTTGGTGGAGCAGGCAATGACATTTACACTGTTGACAACCTCGGCGATATTATTGTCGAAAGCTTAAATGCTGGCACAGATTTAGTCAATTCTTCAGTGAGTTGGGTGTTGGGAGATCATTTGGAGAATTTGACCCTGATTGGAACTAGGGCAATTACTGCTACTGGTAACAACCTTAATAACAT
>NZ_JAYGHE010000067.1:0-40304 GCF_034931145.1 Nostoc sp. UHCC 0252
GCACTAACCCACCATACGCGGAATTTGCTGCACCAATCATCAAAAATGCCTACCAAAAAGCGCGTATTGGTGTAGCTGCATTCCTTCTAACCAGCTTTCTCGAACCCTGTGATGATCGGGCTGATTTCTTGCAACAACACCCGCCGTCACTTGTTCTAATCATGCCGCGCTTCTGTTTTCGCAAGGATAAGCGGGGTAGTCGTTGGGCAACAGACAACATTACCATCTCGTGCTTTGTATGGGACAAACGCGCAACAGGGCAGCAAATTATTATTCGTCCTAAGTCTCAAATCGCTGGATTTTACAAGAACCCAGAACAGGCTATTTCACAAGAACGGGCAGAAGAAATTGTTCGGGCGATAGCGTGTGGTGAAGTTAGTACAAACTATTGATTGAAGAGGTAATTATGTCTACAAATATACAATGGTGTGACGAAACCTGGAATGTAATTGTTGGCTGTTCACGGGTTTCTGGAAGTCCTGGCTGTGCGCGATGCTATGCAGCGAAAGCTGCCAAATCCCCACGACTTCAACAATTCCCCCAGTATCAAACTGTTGGCAAATGGGATGGCACAGTTGAATTTGTCAAATCTCAACTTATTAAACCATTGTCTTGGAAAAAGCCAAAAAGAATTTTTGTATGCTCAATGGCTGATTTGTTTCATGCCAATGTCCTTGATGAATGGATTCATCAAGTAATGGCTGTTGCTGCTCTTTCACCTCAGCATACTTTTCAAATCTTGACTAAGCGACCAGAAAGAATGAAGGAGTACTTTAGTCAACAATCACTATGGGTCAAATGGTATGAAGCAGCCAAAGAAAACCTTTGGGACGCTGTTAGTGAGAAATTTGGAGGATTAATTAATCTCCAACAATATTTTATTGATCAACCATTCCCCTTACCAAATGTGTGGTTAGGAGCTTCCACTGAGAATCAACAGATGGCGAACGAACGCATTCCAATTCTCTTGCAAATTCCCTGTTCTGTTCGGTTTTTATCTTGTGAGCCACTGCTTGAAGAAATTGATTTGAGGCAAGGAGGAGCAATTCAAAAATTAATCAGTGATTCCTACAAATGGGAATTAGTAAATGAAGATATCCAATGGATTGTTGTTGGTGGTGAGTCTGGGCTAAATTCCAGACCATGCCACATCGAATGGATTAATTCAATTGTCCAACAATGCCAACAATCGAAAACACCCGTATTTGTGAAACAGTTGGGGGCGAATGCAATATTTGGGGGACAGCGATTTAAAACCCGTGACAAAAAAGGGGGAAAAATTGAAGAGTTTCCTCTTCATCTGCAAGTTAGACAATTTCCGTTTGATGCGTAAATAAAGCAAAACCCCCGCTTGTAGCCCAATGCGGGGGAAAATCAAACCCTTTGAGGTCTATAGATATGAGTTTAACAGAAAAAATGCAAAGTGATAGCTCTAGCTACGGTAGAAGAAAACGCCATATTTATATCGATAGTAAGCTGGATGATCTACCACTAACAATGGAGGCATTTCGAGTTTACTCTCACCTCTGCCGTCGAGCCGGTTGTGATAATAACGCCTTCCCTTCATACAAATCTATCGGTGAAGCCTGTTTTCGTGGTTCTTTCCCTGCTTCCTCAACTGAAACTTTAAGGCAAAAAGCGATCGCAGCAGTCAGTGAATTGGTTTCGTGGAACTTAATCACTAAAACGCCCAAAACCAAGTCTAATGGTTCAGTATCTTCTAACCTATATCAACTCACAGATATTGACGACTGGTTTGTTTCTCCTACTAAACAATCAAGTTTAATCAGAGGAAAAAATAGCGGTAGTAGTGGAGGAATACTAGGGGTGGTATTGGGGGGATACCAGGGTAGTAATGGGGGAATACCAGGGGTAGTAGTCGGGGAAGACCAGGGTAGTAGTGGGGGAATACCCAAAGTATATCCAGTTAAAGATTATCCAATTGAAGTCTATCCACTCAAGGACGCGCCCCTGGCTTCGCCACCCGCGCCCCCCACCCATGAAAGTGTGTGTGAAAAAGAAGAACTTGATTTAGCAACGGAAGAAATTGAATTTGAAAAACCAAGCTTAGGAGAACTAACCCCAGAAGAACCAATCCCACAACAACCCACTTCGTTGTTGAAAAATTCCGAGTCTTTGCAACAAACCGATAACACCTCAAGGAGATCAACTATTGCGGGGGGGTCGTTCGAGAAATCCGAACAAGCGAATAAGCTGCAACTAACCTGTCCCTACAAGACAGCCCGGAACGTGAAAGAACTGATTGATGCTTGGCTAACAGACCCGACTGCTATGAGTGATGATTGTGTGCCCCTGCTTGTTAGAGACTCAATCAAGTGGAATTGCTGGGTTTTACCTTGGCGCAATGGAGAGCGAAAGCTAAATAACTTGTACCAGAACTTCAACCCAATAGTCGTGGATTTCCTAGCGCAAGAACTAGCCACTAAGTCGAAACGCTCGGCACGACAGGAAATAGATCATGCGATCGCAGTCATGAACACCTGGGAGAAAACCAAGGGTGGGTGGACGAACCTGATGCAGCGCTATAACCAAGCATTGCAAACAGAGAAACAGCCCCTACCTCAACAGCGCACTGCTTTGGCTCACAAAGTAAAAAATATCACTAGCAGTTCGCTCGAAGATGCTTTACGACAAGACCGAATACGCCGTCAGCAAGAGCAATCTATTCAGGTTCCATCCAATGAATATCAACACAGCCCACAAATGCTGGAGCTAAAAGCGAAACTTCAAGCCAAAGCAAATGAGCCAAAAGTTCCGAGCAACACCAGACCCTCTTCCACGAATTTGCGAGAAGTTGAAGCGCAGTTAAAACTAGCACTAAGAGCATGATTATGTACAGCAATCAAGACAACGTAGTTTCTTTCCATCCTGACAGGTCACTTGACAACTTGCCTCCACAAAATATCGAAGCTGAAGAAGCGATTTTGGGCGGGATTATGCTCGACCCAGAAGCAATAACCAGAGTCAGCGATCGCCTAGTAGTGGAAGCCTTTTACATCAGTGCCCACTCATACATTTATCAAGCTGCGGCAACGCTTCACGCTTTGTTTCAACCTACAGATTTGCTTTCTGTCACCGCTTGGTTGGCTGACCACAATCTGCTCAATCGCGTTGGTGGCAGAAACAAGTTAGCAACTCTGGTAGACCGCACTGTATCCGCCGTCAACATTGATGCTTTGGCGGATCTGGTGATGGAGAAATATCGACGGCGACAGTTAATCAAAGTGGGATCGGAAATTGTCCAACTCGGTTACGAGACGCAAACTGAACTACCACTTGTTCTTGGGCAAGCTGAGGCGAAAGTTTTTGGTGTTACTCAAAATCAAAGTGATGAACGCTGCAAGGTTTTCTCAGCACAAGACATGGGCATTGAACTTTTTCAAAAGCTGGAGATGGGGAATATGGCAGGCGACAAAGTTGGCTGGTACGACCTCGAAAATATCACCGGTGGCATTTATCCGAGCAGTTTAGTTGTAGTGGCTGCTGAATCCCACATGGGCAAAACTCACTTCATGATTTCTTACGCTTACGAAATCATGACCAAACTTGGAAAACCAGTTCTGTACGTAACTCCAGAAATGGACAAGAATCAACTCAATGCCCGAATGCTAGCCCGAATCACTGGCGTAGACGCTTCTATGATTCAAACCAATACTCAATGCTATTGGGAGCAAATAGCACAAGGTATAGGACAGATGGTGGAGTTGCCTTGGAAGGTTTACGAGCATTCCTCCCCTACAACCGCAATGATTGCTTCTGCTGTGCGCCGTGCCATTGCCGAATTTGGTGGTTCTATTGGGGCTGTGTTTATTGATTACTTGCAGCAGATTCCTCTGGAGTCCGGTGGGAACATGGCTTTTGAAGTCGGCAAGATTACCCGCCAGATTCGGGATATTGCTAAGTCTCACAAAATCCCTGTTTTCTTGGGCTGTCAAATCAATCGGGGCAATCAAACAACGGCTGATAAACGCCCCAATCGTCATCTGTTACGTAATTCTGGCGAAATATTTGAGGTTTGTGACCAGTTAATTATGCTTTACCGGGATGCTGTCTACACAAAAGACCCAAGCGATCGCACTATCGAGTTAATTGTTGAGAAAAACCGCCTTTACGGTAAGCTCGGCACTGCGACGATGTTGTGCGATTTATCCACATCGAAGTTTTTGAACTTGGCGAGATAATTTACAGCCAGATCCAGCGATCGCGGAAGAAAGACGCATACATTCAATTACTGGAGTTTTAAACACGGTGAAAGCGCTATCCGTCCGTCAGCCTTGGGCATGGGCAATTATCTATGCTCTCAAAGACATCGAAAACCGAGGCTGGCCCATTCATTATCGCGGCGACATTCTGATTCACGCCGCAAAAACCTGTACCAAAAAAGAATACTTTGAGGCGAGAGAATTTTGTCAAAGCATGGGGGTAGTAATCCCAGAATTAATCTCTCTCCGTCGCGGTCAAGTTATCGGCGTTGTCACAATAGTTGACTGCCGTTTCTCACAAGTTGCATCTGGCTGGGGGATGGCTGGGCAATACCACTGGAAGCTGGAGAATCCGCGCCAGATTACACCGATTCCCTACATTGGGCGGTTGGGGATGTTTGAGCCGGAATATTCTGCCGGATTTTCCGCAGAAATGGGAGCGCCAGCAAAATCATTTCGGATAGCACTAGGCGCATTAATAATCAAAGAAAAGCTAGGGATGAGTGACAGAGAAACAGTAGAACAAATTAAAGAAAACCCTTATCTACAGTACTTCATAGGAATGTCATTTTATAGTAATAAAACTCCATTTGACCCATCGATGTTAGTACATTTTCGAGAAAGAATTAGTGCGGAGTTAGTCAACTAAGTGAATCAAGAGATGGTGAAGAAGATATGCTTAGAAACATCATCACAATCAAGTCAAAAAAACAGTAGAACCAAAAGAAGAAAGAAGCGATCCAAAGAATCGAGGAAAATTAATATTAGATGCGACTTGTGCGCCTGTAAATATAAGTTATCCGACAGATTTAGAGCTACTAAATCAAGCCAGAAAGCAGACAGAAAAAAATATATACCTTCTTTATGAACAGATAAAGGGTCAATTATATAAAAAGCCAAGAACGTATTGGGAAGTTGCAAGAAAAGGTTATCTGGCAGTAGCAAAAAAACGTAGTGTATTTCAAAAAGATAGAAGAATAGCGATAAAAAAACAACTGCAATATATCAAAAGAAATTTAGCTCATGTTGAGCAATTAGTGTTATTAGGAGCCAGTCTCGTAGATTTAAGTAATAGACAATATAAGATGTTGCTCAAGGTTCCCGCAACCATAAACCTAATTCTGATCGTTGCTATCCCTAAGCCTACATACCAAACAATCCGTTTACGAGTTAGAGCAGCTATGGCTCCCATCGAAATTGCGACTTGCAATGCTGCTACACTACGCGCGAATAGCTGATGATGCTGTAGATCCTGTTCGGCTTCTACTTGGAGCTTCTGAGCTTCTTGCTGAATCTCCTGTTGTTTACGATTGAGTTTAGCGAGTTCATTGATGGTTTTTACAGTCACTGGTTTTTGGAGAGATTGCAATAAAGTTACCGTTGATTCTTCGATATGACGCTTGGTAGATTTAGCCTGAAATTCCGACCAGTGATTGCTCGACTTGATTTGAGCCAGTATCCCTCCGTTAGCAAAATAACCTCCTGTGCATAGCAGCGATCGCGGCTAGTGTTGAGAGAATAGCTGTAGAAAGACCGATTAAATTCAGCGATTGACGCTCCTGACGTTGCCCTTTACCCTTTTAACTGCTGAGTACTCAGGTAGTAATAAAGTCCTTTTTTAGTCATCAGTTGTTCATGGGTTCCCTGTTCTATAATGTTGCCACCTTCAATCACAACAATTAGGTCAGCCGACTTTACAGTAGAGAGTCGATGAGCGATTGTAAAGACAGTGCGATCACCCAAAACTTTGTCTATATTCTCCAAGACAACACCTTCAGTTTCGTTATCTAAAGCTGAGGTAGCCTCGTCTAAAATCAGGATGCGAGGATTACGAACCAAAGCACGAGCGATCGCAATCCGCTGGCGTTGACCACCACTTAGATTTAACCCTTGCTCTTCCAGTATGGTGTCGTACCCTTGGGGAAGATTGCTAATAAAATCGTGGGCTGCTGCCGATTTTGCTGCCTGAATAATTTCATCTAGGGAAGCTTCTGGATTACCTTGGGCAATATTTTCGCGAATAGTGCCACCGAAGAGGTAACTTTGCTGAGGAACGACACCGATTTGAGAGCGCAACGAAGGTATCCAAACATCAGCAACATCAAAGCCGTCGAAATAAATCTTACCAGAGGAGGGGGCATAAAAGCCCAAAAGTAGCTTTATTAAAGTAGATTTTCCCGAACCACTACGACCAACAAAAGCAATCCGCTGTCCTAGTTGAACTTCTAAACTGATATTTTGTAAAACATTATTCTTACTATTTTGCTCATAACGAAAAGTTAAGTTATCAAAGCGCACATGACCGCGCAGTGTCGGCAGTTTTATCTTCTCTTTTGCTGCTTTTACGCTCAATTCCGGCTTAGTTTCAAACACATCATTCAGTCTTTCTACTGCATTTAATGTCTCCTGAAATACATCCCATACCCCCACCAAAGCGGTAACTGGAGCAGAAAGGCTTTGCGTCAACAAAGTGAACGCAACTAGTTCCCCTACAGAAAGCTGGTTTTGCAGCACCATGACAGAGCCATAGAACAATACAGCCGCGTCACTCAAATTGCTGACCAATCCGCTTGCCAAGTTAGAAACTATACCCAAGTTGATGGTTTTCAAATAAGCGTTGGTAGAACGAATATATAAATTCTCAGCCTGCCAGCGGGTAGAATGCTCAATTCCTAAAGTTTTGATAGTATTGAGTCCACTGAGAGATTCAATCAGAAAACTCTGAGCATCAGCTCCTTTGTGAAACACATCGCGGTAGACATGCTGTAAACGTGGGGTAATAGCGTATATATTGACGAGGTGCAAAGCCAGAAATAAACAAGCAACAAGCGTCAGTGGGACATTAAAGTAGAGCATCAATCCCAAATACAGTACTGCCGAAAACACGTTTAGGAAAGATTGCAAGCCTATATGAGTGAGGAAATTAGTAATTTTTTGGTTTTCCTCAAATCGGCTTGTGATATCTCCCACTTTGCGAGTTTCAAAAAAAGGTAGGGGTAAGGAAAGAACGTGTTTGTAGAAATCTTTTACCATGAGCAAATTAGCTCTCATGGAAACGAACAGTAAAAGTTGCTGGCGACAAAAACTGATAACTAAGTTGAGTAGCACTATAGTAAAGATGGCTCCCAGACTGTAAACGAGCCACTGCTGATTCTGCTCGATCAATACCTCATCAAAGATGAACTTAGTGAATATAGGCAGGAACATGCTGAAAACTTGGATCGCCAGAGACGCTAAGGCGATTTCCCCCAGCATTCGTGTATAGGATTTTACGTATGGAACAAACTGCTGTAAGGTTGGCTTTGATTCCTCTATTGCCGCAATTTTTTCAGTTGGCTTCAGGTAGAGGGTGTAGCGAGTCCAACCTTTTAGGAACTCTGCCGTTGACAGATTCAGCAGTCCTTCAGACGGATCTGAGATTTTCACCTTTGTAGGTGTGACTTTGTAAACAACCACCCAGTGATAACCACGCCAGTTGACAATGGCAGGCAATGGTTTTTGCATCAAATTCTCATATGTTTCCAGCAAGGCTTCAGTGTCATAGCCTAATGTATTAGCTGCCCTCAATAGATTGAGCATAGAAGCCCCTGATCTGCCAACACGGGTTAACTCTCGCATGCGGTTGAGACTAACCTGCTTGCCGTAATAACGACACACAGTTGTCAGGCAAGCTGCACCGCAGTCCATCATGCTTTGTTGCTGCACTACCGGAAACCAGCCAAGTTGATATTTTAGTTGCAATTTCTCCTCCTTACCAAGATTATTGTAAATTTATATCTTGCATATAGCTTGGAGCAGGCAGGATGCCTACCCCACAACTAATCAATTTTCTTGTGGAACAGGCATCTTGCCTGTAACAACTCTCAAAAGTGCAAGAGCTAAGGTAACCTTGCTTACTTGCTAAATAAAAGCTCAAATAAACGTTGATTTTTAGTTTGAACCTCTGCTTGAACAGTTAGCCCAGGAAATAACTGGATTTGATGCGCGTCAGCTTTAATAGAATTCTGAAGTAATTCCAGTGTCATGGTGAAGTTATCCTCTTTGCCGACTGGAACAATTTGCCGCACCCGTGCGGGTACGCTACCAAACTGCCCAAACGGATAGGCATCAACTTTGATTCGTGCTGCCATTCCCACTTTGACAAAACCAATGTCTTTGTTAGGTACAGTAGCCTTAACTACCAAAGGCGTATTCACCCCACTGGTTTTGCTTACCTGCACTGGAATACCTTTAGCCTCTGGGATAATTTTCCCTCTAGTGCTAACCCAGACAGGAACTTTACCGAAATAGAGCAAGCAAGAACTCAAACCTAGAGCAGCACTAATAAAATAGATAGCGCCTCTTTGCACAAGTGTTGGTTCCGCCATCATTACTTCTGATATTTGCCCTGCCTGAAGAGTTTTTTCGGCAAAAGTATCTAGAGTAGCGATATCCTGCTCTGATATAGATGGAGCCGTTTGACGGGTTTCTACCATGATGTTGACCTATCTGGTATATAAAGAAGAATACAGACCCGCTTGTGCTAGCAACTGTGGGTGGGTGCCACTCTCCACAATTTTCCCCTGGTCTAAAACCACAATTAGATCAGCATTACGCACAGTACTCAAACGATGGGCAAAAATGAAAGCGGTGCGACTAGCCATTTGTTGCTCTAAATTTTGCTGGATAATCCGTTCGGATTCTGAATCTAGCGATGCAGTAGGTTCATCCAAAATTAAAATGCGGGGATTGGTCAAAAGTGCGCGGGCGATCGCTAGGCGTTGTCGCTGACCACCGCTCAAGGTAATCCCACGTTCACCAATCTGGGTATCATAATCCATTGGCAGTTTTTCGATAAACTCAGAAGCACCTGCTAGCTTTGCAGCAGCCATGACACTTGCTAAATCAGCAGTGGTGTCTGCTTTGGCAATATTTTCCCGAATCGTGCCGTTGAATAAAAAGGGATGCTGTTCCACTACTCCCAGCTGATGCCGATATGAGGAAAGTTCGATGTTGCTGATGTCGATGTTATCGATATAAATCTTGCCGCTAGTTGGCTGCAAAAGTTTGCCCAACAACTTGGCTAAAGTGGTTTTCCCGGAACCACTTCTGCCAACTATGGCGATTTTCTGACCAGGCAATACTTCTAAGTTGATACCACACAAGACATCTTGTTCGCTCCGGTCGTAACAAAAGCAGACATTTTTCAGGCTTACACAACCTGAAATTATAGGCATTACTGCTGTAAGGTCTTGCTGTTCTGGGGGTAACACCAACACATCGTTGATTCGTTCAAAGGAAATGCGGATTTCTTGCAGTTCGTCCCACACGCCAATCAAACTTTGTAGAGGAGTCAGTAACAAACCCAGCATGGCGTTAAAAGCAACTAGTTGACCAAGTGTCAACTCACCATCTAAAGTAAGTTTGGCTCCATATCCCAGGATGGCGACGGTGCTGACCTGATTGATTAGATTGCCAATCGATTCGATGTTGAAAGCTAGTAGAGCGCCTTTGAACTCAACATTCAGAGCTTTGGTAATTAGGGAAACTCCCTGCTGGAAAAATAGGCTCTCTGTAGCAATAGACTTAACTGTCTCAATCCCACTTATAGCTTCAATTAGATGAGATTCCATTGCTTGACGACGCGCAAACACCCGTTGATCATTGGCACGTAATAGGGGTGTAGAGATTACCAAAACTAATCCATAAGCCGCAACGAATAATAATGCCACACCTGTGAGTTTGGCGTTCTGACTCAACAGGACAAACAAGTAGAAAAAAATAGTTAAACTGTCAACAATAATTTTGAAGCCGCTTTGGGACACCAACTCCAAGAGTTTTTCATTCTCTGCAAACCGGACAGTAAAATCCCCCACCCGCCATTGCGAGAGGATTTGTACTGGTAAGGAGAGGATATGGTTGAAAAACTGTATAGTTAGCGATAAGCTAATCCGCTTCAGGGCATGAGCTAACAACACCTCACGCAAGGCACTGCTGGCTAGTTGGCACCCAGCAACAAACAGCATCCCCAGTAGCATCAGATGTAGCAGTGGGTAGTTGCCGTAAGCCAGCACCTTATCAATGGTGATTTGTGCGAACAGTGGCGCGACTAAACCTAGCAGTTGCAAGAAAAGGGAAATGATGCCAATCCACGCAAGTGTTCCCCAATATGGGCGGATCATTGGCAAGAATTGTTGAAAAATCTCGTGTGTCTTGTTACCAAGGTTGCCGAAATTCGGCACATAAGTGACAGACAACACTCGACCATTCCAAGCTTCCACAAATTGCTGTCTGGGGAGCTTATGAATTCCCGTCAAGGGATTGGCTAGCGTGACATGCGTGCGGACAACGGATAGAATTACCGACAACTGACCATTTTTATCTTCCACAAGGGCTGGAAAAGTCATCATAGCCAGTCGCTGGTCGTTCAAGTACAACAAGCGGGTGAGATATCCCAGCGTTTCAGCTTTACGGCTAACGGTAATGAGGGTGTCGGGGCGATGGCCCCGCATCTGCTGTTCAATGATTGGTTGTAAATTACTCTGCCGCTGATAAAAGCGATCGATCAGGGCGAGGCAAGCAACTCCCGCCAGAAGTGGCGTTTCCACATGCACAAAGTCATGGCGACGGGCAAACAATCCTCTCCCAACTTTAACTTTATCAAACTGAATTGTTGACAATTCAGGCGCTTCATGATTATTCTGATTACTTAAAATTGCCTGTTGTTGTAAGCAGCGATTTTCGGCTAGTTCGGCAATGCACTGGTAAACGCGAGGATTCGCAGTTAGTTGGGATGCCTGACTCAAACGCCAAACAGTTGTATTTTCAGTAGCAACAGCACCAGTTGGTTGCAGTGGAGACTGCAATATGGCAGCTTCACCGCAGATGTCACCAGTGTTCAAATTTGCCAGTGTTGTATCAATGCTTTCTTTAATCAGGCGAATCCTGCCAGTATAGATAATGTAAGCAGCATCTGCTAAGGCATCCTGATGAAACAGAAATTCGCCTGGCTTGAGATGGATAGTCTCAATCGCTTGTAACAGTTTCTGGGTTTCTGGTAAAGACAGGTGGGAGAATAACTTGAGGCTTCTGAGGAATTTAAATTCAGTCTGCTGCTTAACCTGTGCTTCCAGATCTTTCCTAAAATGAGGAGATTGCTTGACTAGCCAGCCGAAGTCGGCAGCAGGCAGTTTCAAGACAGTCAAATTATCAACTGCACGCACGGTTGTGACGGCTGGATGCCCAAAGAGTAGGGGTTGTTCCCCAAAGCTATCCTCTTTGATAAGAATTGCAATGGTTATAGGTTTGTTGTCGGTGGTATAAGCTACCATCCTGGCTTTGCCATCAGCAATAATATAGAAAGCCTCTCCAGACTCACCCGTGCGGATAATCGTGTCGCCTAGTTGATAGGAAACAATGGAAAACTTTGGAGCGATCGCATCTATTGTTGATGGTGACAGGGAGTTGAAGAGGCGATTTTGCAGGAGTAGCTGTTTGATGTCGCCGATTTGCATAAGACTAGCCGCTGAAGTGGCGTGCTTTAGGTTTTGAATTGAAGACGACACTCTCGTAGAACTGTCTGATGCGGTTGAAAAACTCTTTGGGGATTTCGCCTAGCCATTTATTGGATATTACTCCATCTTCAATTAGCACGGCAGTAGGGAAACTATCCACCATATAACCGAATAACAGCTTGTCCATCTGAGCAATGGGAAAACGTACCAAATGTTCTGCCTTAAACGCCTCGATTTCCTCTTCACTAAGTGCAAGAATGCCTATAACGTTGGGCAGATCCTTCTGAGTACTCATCACATTGAGTAATGGCACCCATTGCTTGCAATAAGGACAATCTTTACCAAGGAAGACGACGAAATGAGAACCTTGCTGCAAATCTTGGGAACTGTCTTTCAACCACTGGGGATGCCAGCGATTCCCTATTTTCAAACGAGAGAAGTCTACTAAAGGCTTTTCTTGAGACTTCCAACCCGATATGCTTCCAGCAACCAAAGCCACCAAAGCTAACACCCATTGCCAAGTCTGCGTCTGATGATTTGCTACCGGATAAAACCATGCCCAGCCCAGTAACAGGATATATCCTAGATTCAGCAGGATGCTTTGTTTGGGAGTAATGACTAATAGACCGCCATAACAGCCGCAATCTTCTGTTCGCTTAGTGGAGGTTGCCCAAATTGTTGAAACTGAAAGACACAGAATTAGGATAATTGTCCCAGGCACCAGCCACTGGGGGAACTCATGTAAAATCAGGGCAACTCCCAAAGCACATTCTAGACCGATGAAGGTAATTGCTGTAGGTATTGCCAACCACTGCGGTAGCAAACCGTATCTGAAAACCAGTTCGATGAAAGACTTAGAACTGAGCGCTTTGACTACCCCGGTTACGAGGAAAACAGCGCCCACAATGAATGTACAGAAAATAGCTATCATTACTCTTCCTCGAATATGGGATAGGTAATTTTTGCCTCAGCACGCAGCCGTGTTAATAGTTGCTCAAACAGTAGAAACTGAATGTTATCTTTTTCCTCTGTCAAACTTGCAGAGTAAACAGCACCGGCCTTAAAGAGGTTGTAGCCTTTCTCAGTTTCAACTGGAGCGATAACTTGCCCAGGTTGGGCGTTAAACACTGCCGCTTCAATTTCTGCGCTCAGCTCATCTCGGCGCAGTTTACCAATATAACCTCCCTTCGGTTTGCTTTCTTCATCCAGGGAATGTTCCATCGCTAGCAGATGGAAATTCTCCCCATCTTCGGTAATCTTGGCATAGAGTTCCTCAGCTTTCTGCTGATTAGAAACCCGAATGCTATAGATATCTGCTCTGTCAAATTCCAACTGGTGTTCAACAAAATACGCTTCAATTTCCTGGTCAGGTATGCTGCCTCTAACTTTGTTGTGTAACAGCTGATAATCGATATCATTCTGTAGTGACAAAAGGGTTTGATGCTTATTCTTGAGCCACTGCTGGAATTTTTCCACAGATTCCAAGCCACTCTGATAGCGCCGCTCGTTTGCTGCAACCTGCAACTCTTCTATAGAATTGCTGATGTTGTTCTGCGCTGCATATTGGCGAATGAGCAATTCATCAATACATTTATTCAGAAATTGCTCTTCGCCGTCAACTAATGAACGACGTAGGGCTTCGCGCAGCTCGAACTGGTCGTTATTTACTGTTACGAGTACGGGAGTTTTCTGATTTGTGCGTTCCTGTAATGTTTGCATAAGTTTTGCGATCTTCTTGTGATAAGTGATGTTGAATTTTCTTAGAGGATGTCTGAAAAGTGTTGAACATACTTGTGTTAGTTCCCCTAGCCCCACAATAACAGGTAACTAGAACTCAAAATCCTTCAATATTAAGGAATTTAGGGGGTAAATGCATAGAACTTGATACTTTTCAAACACCCTTTTAAAGACCCACGTTGACCTTAAAAGTGGGGTGCTTGACTAGAAACCATACCCGCATCTTCCAAGAGAACTGGGAGAACTTTTTTTACAAACACAAAGCATGGTCCAACAATCCCTATCTATTCGGCAAATTTTTCCTATAAAACATCGAGCAACTTCACTACCAAAAACATTGATGAGAAGTTCTTCACTCACCGTGGAAGCACGGAGGGGTAAGTTTTGCATATTAAATCCTTCACGCACAATTGTAGGAATCAATGAAATTAGAGTTGGCATAATTCACCTCCAATGAAAAAGATTTGTTGTTTAGAATGTCAATTTACTATTCGAGTTTTCGGAGTAAACAAAACTCCAAAAGAGCTAATTCAAAGTATTTGTCTGATGTAATGCAGATGAAGTCTGCTGTTGCTTCACTTTCAGGAACTACAGTAGTCAAAGAGTAAATAGATACTAGTTAGGTAATGCTAGATTACTCGATATCCTACAGTAACCCAAAAGTAACCATCATCAGAGCCTTATCTCTTGCAGTGTTTTAAGGGTCATCAGTGCAGCATTTTGTTAGCATCGGGTATTCAAGATTGTCTATAAAAAACGTTTGCACTGCCCGTTGATGCCCTTGGGTGCGGTGGGAATGCAAATTAGTTCGCTACAACAAAAAAGCCTATGAATAATGCAAAATTCCCCTGCTCCCCTGCATGCACCGCCGAATACTTTTTTCAGATGATCTGCATCCACAGGTGTTGCCCGAAATGGCAGATATTGCACCTCAAATCCTTCACGCATAGTTGTAGGAATTGACGAAACTTGAGCTAACATAATTTACCTCCTGATTTTTGACCAAAACTTGTTGATTAGAAAGTTAGCAAGTCAATTAAATGCTCAATAATCTATAGCAGGCAAATACAATAAACGAGCTAATTCATTTAAAGTATTTGCCTGTGTAGGCAGGTAAAACTTGCTGTTGTTTCACTTGCAAGAGCTAGTGCACTAGCTCTTGCAAGTGAGTCACATCATGATTATGTGGCACACCTTCTAAAAAGTTTTCCAATGCAGTTGGGAGCAGAACGGCAGCAATCGGCACTGAAAGCGCAAATGTGGCCTTTTCGAATACACCATCCACCAAAAATGTTTGCAAGAGTATCTTCACTCAAATCTGAAGCACGATGTGGCAGGTCTTGCACATCAAATCCTTCACGTACAGTTGTGGGAATCAATGAAATTAGATCCAACATAATTCACCTCTAATGAACAAAACGTTTTGACTGGAACGTTAGAAATCTCTAATTGAGCTTTCTGATTAGAAGTATTCATAATTGAACTGATTAAGTCAATAGACTTTACTAAAAACTTTGCAACTAATTAAGATAATTATTTGTTTTTTTAAGTTTAAAAAATTACTATTTTTTGCAAATAATTCAGTTATTTATTTGTTTATTTATTGTAGATATACTCAATTAAAAAGTATGCTTTATGAGATAATGGGTTACAGGAACAGAAAACAATGGTTAATTTATGCGTCAATGCCCATGTATTACTAAAATTGACAATAAAGTTGTCATTATTAAAAAACCTAAAGTTCCAAAGATTGACTAAAATTTATTTGCTATCAAAACTTTCGTCTAGTTAGCTTAACCACTCACAATGAATGCAATATATCCTCATAATTTATGAAATATTTAACTAGTAGAAAAGTAATCAAATTCAAGCAACATCTAAATGATTAGATGCTTCCACTGCCAAACAAATTTATCACACAAACCTTCAATAATTAATCCCGAAATGCCAGACAAACCAATGCAATTTCCAAACTTTGGTAAAGTCAAGCGCCAACAGCGCTGGCTCATGGGCTTAGTAGCAGTTGGATTGTTAGGAACTGCTACTACTGTTTACCTGAGAGTACAAAGTAAGGCACCTAAAGCAAATTTGACTAACCAAACAGCAGTAGTACAGTCGAAAGACATTACAGTGCAAATCAAAGCAAATGGTACTGTCCAACCGTTGCGGAAGATTAATCTCAGTCCTAAAGAGCAAGGTAAAATCGAGAAACTGTATGTGGATGAAGGCGCTAAAGTAAAGCAAGGTCAATTAATTGCCCGTATGGATAGTCAAAGATTTGGGCAACAGGTGAATCAATATAAAGCGGCACTTGCCAAAGCTGAGGCTGATCTTGCTGAGAAGCGTGCTGGTAGTCGCCCTGAAGAGATAGGTGAAACTCAAGCCAAAGTTGCAACAGCGCAAGCTAACGTAACTCAGGCTCAGGCAAGGTTAAATCGAGCAAAAGAAGAACTCCAACGTAATCAATTCTTAGCGCAGCAGGGAGCTATTTCCCTAAATACTTTGGGGGATTTTTCCAGTAAAGAGCGTGAGGCAAAGGCTAACCTAGAAGCGCAGTTAGCCCAGCTAAGAGAACAAAAACAGACTCTAGAAAAACTTCGTAACGGTACGCGCAAAGAACAAATCGCTGCCTCAAAAGCTGATGTTGGTCAAGCTCAGGCACAACTGCGCTCTTACCAAACCCAACTGGAAGATACTTTGGTTCGCGCTCCTTTTGCTGGCACAATTACACGCAAATTTGCCCAAGAAGGTGATTTCGTCACTCCAACAACTTCTGCTTCCTCTAGCGATGGTGCGACATCTGCTTCCATTGCGGAACTTTCCAGTGGTTTGGAAGTAGAAGCCAAAATTCCTGAAGCGAGTATTGCCCGCATTTATACAGGACAGCAGGTAGAAATTCGTTCAGATGCCTATCCCAATCAAACCTTTCAAGGAAGTGTCCGTCTCGTGGCACCTAGAGCTACACAGGACAACTCTGGAAATTCATCAAGTGGGGGTGTTACTTCCTTCCGAGTCAAAGTGGCACTAAAAACGGGTGAAGAACTGCTCAAGTCCGGCATGAATGTGAATTTGAACTTTATCAGCGATAAAATCTCTGATGCCTTAGTTGTACCTCTAGCAGCAATTGTCACGCAAAAAGACGGACAAACTGGGGTGTGGATGCTGGATGAAAACAACAAAGCTCAACTTAGAACAGTCACTACTGGTTCAGTTAGTGGTAATCAAATTCAGATTCTCAAAGGATTGACTAAGGGAGAGCGAATCTTGCTTAGTCCACCGCCAGATCAAGCTATCCCTGGTGTTGACACGATGGAATAAGAATCATAATTTATCTTTTTAACATGGACATATTTGAAAGCGTCAAAATCGCAGTTACTACTCTAACTGCTAATAAACTTCGTAGTAGTCTAACAATGCTGGGAATCGCTATTGGTAATGCAGCTGTGATTGCTTTAGTTGGTATCGGACAAGGCGCACAAAATTATACTTCCGAACAGCTAGAGTCTTATGGAGCAAATAGTTTATTCGTTTATCTCAGCCTTGAAGATACTGAAGGCTCGATGAGTGAAATACCTCAGTTAGTATTGTCAGATGCCGAGGCGATCGCTACTACTGCACCTGCTGTCAAGGCAGTAGCTCCTCAAATCGGCTCCCAACTCTCAATCTCTTACCTCAACCGCAATACAAAGAGCAGTGTTACAGGGACAACTCCAGGATTTCTTTATGTCCGTAACATGGCTGTTGCTCAAGGACGGTTTTTTAATTCTTCTGAACAGCAACAGAATGTGCAAGTGGTGACTTTAGGATCAGAGTTAGCCCGAAAACTATTTGGCAGCGAAGATCCGCTCGGTAAAGAAGTAAAAATCAGTAATGCAAGCTTTCTAGTAATTGGAGTAATGAAAGCCAAAGGTGCGGGTGCCGGACAAAATTTCGATGATGCTGCTTATGTGCCAATCACCACAATGGCCGATCAATTGACCGGAAGGCGATCGCCCTACGGTATTCCCATTGATAGTATGCAGGTATCTGCAAAAGATAAACAGAGTATCCGTACCGCCGCATTTCAAATTACTAATATTCTCACCCAATTGCGTGGTAAACAAGACATCTCTGTTGCCTCTGATAAATCTTTTAACGATCTGATCAACCAAGTCACTCAAGCACTGTCGTTGACACTAGCAGCGATCGCCAGCATTTCGCTGTTGGTAGGTGGCATCGGCATCATGAATATTATGCTGGTTTCCGTAACTGAGCGCACCCAGGAAATTGGCTTACGTAAGGCAGTTGGGGCAACTCAGTCAGCCATCTTGACTCAGTTCTTGATAGAGGCAATCATTCTATCAGTAGCTGGCGGTCTAATTGGTATTGGTGTTGGCATCAGTGGCACTACAATTGTCGGAATTTTTACTCCTTTAACACCCAGCGTACCAGTAGGAGCGATCGCTCTGGCTGTCGGTGTCTCTGGTGGCATTGGTCTAATTTTTGGTGTTGTTCCGGCTCGTAGAGCGGCTCAACTTGATCCCATTGTTGCCCTCAGAAGTGCTTAAAATGACAAATTTATTTTTTACTGCCGACTCTCAACTTCCAACTCCTTCTCACAAGCAAGTTAGCATTCGGTTAGAAAATATTTCAAAAGTCTATGGTTTTGGGGAAACAGAAGTCCGAGCATTGTCAGATGTCAATTTAATCGTGGAAAAAGGCGAGTATTGCGCCATTATGGGAACCTCTGGTTCTGGCAAATCCACAGCCATGAATATTATCGGTTGTCTTGACCGACCTACTAAAGGAAGCTATTACCTAGATAATCTAGATGTAGCCCAGTTAGGTGATGCAGAATTAGCCCACATTCGTAATCTGAAAATTGGGTTTGTCTTCCAACAATTCCACCTTCTACCCCAGCTAAGTGCGCTAGAAAATGTCATGCTGCCAATGGTTTATGCTGGTGTCCCAGTGGCTGAACGTTGCGATCGCGCACTTGTTGCTTTAAAACGAATAGGGTTAGAAAATCGGCTCAACAATAGACCGAATCAACTTTCAGGAGGACAACAACAACGGGTGGCGATCGCACGGGCGATTGTTAACCAACCAGTCTTACTCCTAGCAGATGAACCCACTGGCGCACTTGATTCTCACACAACTCAAGAGGTGCTACAGATTTTTGGAGAATTAAATGATAGTGGCATCACAGTTGTTATGGTAACGCATGAGCCAGATGTAGCCAGACAAACAGGGCGTATTATTTGGTTCCGAGATGGTCGAGTTGCCCACTTCCATCTCACTCCATCTGATATCGGTCAAGTTACCGTATATTGAAAACGATTGGTGAATAATCTTCTTTTTTCAATGGTTCTACTAGCTTTTTTTTCTGTCTAGCAGAAAGTCCCATTTCCTTGAGCAGTATATTGATGTAAGCTGCACTAACCATAATGCCAAATTCTTTTTCCAAATGTTTTGCCAGCCATTGCCCTGTCCAACGTTGAAATGAATAGCCATATTCCCTTGGACTATGACTCACCAGTTCTTGTAAACGAACGAGATATTGCTCACTCACACTCTTGGGGCGACCAATTGGGCAATCATCCCAACAGTGAGCCGTTCCTGCCTTTGCCATAGCAATCCAATGGCGTGCAGTCTCTTGAGAACATCCCAAAGCTTTGCAGATTTGTGTCTGAGATTGACCTGTATCTGCCAGCAGCATAATTTCGATACGACGGCGATATTCTGGACGTAATTCTGCTTCTAGATTCTTGAGCAAAAGCTTACGTTGAAACGCTGTTAAGTATAGACCTTGCTTGTCCACAGCAATTCCTCCTGGTATAACTTGCAATGCCCACATAGAAATTAATCAGTTTAATTCCTGAAAACCTCTGTTACTTCTCTGAGTCAAAACTCAGAGAATTCCACAAGTTGTTATAAAAGTACATAAATTGAAACAAACATTTGTTGCATAATCGCTTCATGGAGTTGTTGACGGTTGACACTCAAAAGTTAACAGTCAACATTATTCAATAATTCCTTTACAACCAATTACCTACAAGAACATAAGGTGCCCAAAAATATGGACGCTTTTCTTTAGCTAGAATCGCAAGCTGGGCGCGTTGCAAAGCTTCTGCTTTATTTATCCCAGCATTCAATTGTCGGTATAATTCACCCATAAAGTTGCTAGTAGATTCATCGTCTACTGTCCACAAAGTTGCTATTGTACTGCGTGCGCCTGCCCGTACCGCTACTCCAGCTAATCCCAAAGCAGCTCGTTTGTCTCCCGTCGCAGTTTTACAAGCGCTCAGAACGAGTAATTCAATTGTTTGCGGCCGGGTTTCACCCCTAGTTCTTAGTAAACTATCTAACTCTTTAACCTTCAGTAGGTTATCCCATGTGAGAATATAAGTCTGTTCTAAATCTGAACTAAATTGCCCGTGAGTTGCTAAATGCACAACTGAAAAAGGAGTAGATTGAATTTGTTTTTGCAAATTAGTTTCAGTAAACTCTTGATTTAAGAGTTGTTTACTTTTTTTCACTTCAGACTGGACTTGTTTTAATTCCTGTGTCACGTTTGAGAGTTGAGAAAAAGATTTACCTTCAATTAATCGTTCTTGCTCTACTCCGGCAACTAAAACATTTATCTGCACGTTTTGTAACGGTTTGGGATCGATAAGTTGCAAACCAGGAGTCAAAGAAATAGCATACTTTTCTACCAGATACTTCTGCTGTTGTTGGTCGTAAAGAACAGCCATAGGAATATTCCGTAAAGATCCATCCAATACAAACACTAAAGATTTTATACCTTTGCTATCTAAATCTGATTCTGTGGGTCTAATTAACCAGTCATATAAACGTTGTGAATGTTGCTTAACATCAAGTTCTCGACTGACAATTTGTAAATCTCTTTGTAGTTGTTCTACAGTCTTTTCTAAGACATCTTTAGATATTTTGGTAGTGTAATGGGAGATGATATCTTGCCCCGGCAATCTGGTAATAATTTCTAAACGGTTATCTAAAATAATGGGATAGATAACAGCTGTAGATTTTTCTTGTTCAACTAATTTGTCAACTCCTACTCTTGGTAGCAAACAAGGCGAACGAAAGAAGTTATCTAATTCAGCTAACTGAAGAGATTCGATTACCTGACGGGCTTGAAAGAGATTATCTGATTTATTCTTTGAATTTTTTTCATATTGCAACAATAAATCAACATACTGTCGATAAACGGGTTCTATACTCTCGCGGAAAGAAAATTGTACATCGGGATTAATGGCAACTAAATCATTACGGAGGGATTTAAGGGAATTATATGCTCGACTATAAGCTGTTGTTGCTGCTGGGATATCGGATTGTTTTTGAAGTATCCGCCCCATCTGCCAATGCCATTGATAAGCAATATCTTGAGCATCAATAGATTCAGCTTTGATCAATGCTTGCTGGGTCAGATTTTTAGCATCAGCTAACTGTCCGGTTTGTTCGTATAGTTCGCCCAATGTACCAAAAGCATAAGACTCGGTTCGTTGGTCTTTTAAATTTTGAGCCATTTGCACAGCTGGCGCTAGTATTTTAGCAATATCTTTTGGCTGAACTTTGTTCTGACTCATTTTGATCAGACTTTGGGCAAAATTAATTCGGTGATTAACAGTAGCACGACTTGGAGGTAAATTGTCTATCTGCGATTGAATTTGGGGTAATAGGGTTTCGGCTGTACTATATTCCTTTTGTTCTACCAATAGTCTGAATAAATTTAGTTGAGATTGGAGGTGTACAGTTGATGTTGCAGGTAAAATTTGGGCTACCTGTTGATAGTATTGAATTGCTTTTTCAGTGTAATTTTCAGCGCTCTTTGAGTTGCCCAAACTAACTTCAGCGTAGGATTGAGCGCGGGCTGTGTTACCTAAATTTAGTAAAGCATTACTTTGAGCGATCGCATCTCCTACTTTCTGACCAACAGCATAACTTTCTGCTAAAATTTCCTGCGACTTATTTAGATAACCCAAAGTTCGCAAGACATTCCCTAAGCTATTTAATCCTGCGGCTTTGAGAGCAGAATTCGATTGCTTTTGCAGAATTTTTTGTACGGAAATTAATGTTTTATGTGCTTGCAGATAATTTCCCAAAACTTGCATTGCTTGGGCTTGATTAATGCGGTTGCGAATCAGCGCCGACGTATCATTTAATTGTTGATATATTTTAGCCCCTTCTTGCCAACTGCCCAAAGCTGCTTCAGTTTGTCCCCTTGCTAATTCCAGTCCTCCTCGAACATCTAATGCTTGGGCAAAAATTTGCGCTTTTTCTTGATCAGAACCCGGATTTTTGATAATTTGTAATAGATTAATACTTTGTATAATAGCTTCAGTTGCCTCTTGCCACTGTCCTAGTTGCTGATAGGCTAAAGAAAGGTTGCTCAAAGCCATAGCTTCATTCAACTTATCATTAGCACCTTTAAATTCAACGGCTGCTTTTTTTAACAGTTCCACCGCCTCTACAAACTTCCCTGCTTGATAAAGTGCTTGACTTTGCTGCACTAAGGTATAAGGCTGCATTGGATTAACAGCAGGCGTTGTTGCTAAAACAAGAGATGATGGAATTTTGGATTTTGGGTTTTGGATTTTAGATTGTGTAAATGCTGCTGTTACATAATTCGATAAATCAAAAAAAAATGATGAATATATACACAATAATGCAGTCAATAGTGCTGTAAAAAAATACTTTAAAAATTTCATATAAATTCCTAAATTTTAATTTTTGAAATCAAAACGGATTATATTGTACAAAAAAATACAAACCATTCTCCTGCCATGTATTGCCTTGAGTATCAACATCAACCAAAGGAATACCCCACTCAATAGCAGCAGTAAAGTTATTACCCTGTAACCAACGTAAGCCTAAACCAACAGAAGCTAGGGTATTAGTATCATTTTCATCCCTACTTGATGAATCACTCCAAGCAGTACCAATATCAACAAAGGGAGTAACTTGCATCACTCCATCCCACTGTGGTACACGCAGAATCGGTAATCGCAGTTCAGCAGAAGCAAGAGCGCCATTATCTTTTAACAGAAAGTCTTGACGGTATCCCCGGATACTATTTATACCACCTATACCAAATTGCTCTGAAGCTAAAAGCGTAGTGGAAGCTAGTTGCACATCGCCACGAATTAACAGCAGGGTATCAGGAGCTAACAGGCGTACCCATTGGGCTTGTCCTCTCCAAGAAAAAAAGCGGCTATCAGGCTCGGTATCATTAATTGTGGCATTGAATGCACCAATACCCAAACTAAATTGAGAGCGAACGGCAATTACTTCTTGGCTGTTGCGGGAAGTCCAGTCTTGAAAGAATCGCAAAGCAGATACACGAGTATTTCCGTCTGCATCAGATCCTGGTGAAAGTAGAGAAAGGGGAGCATCCTCCTGTTCAAACACAGAAGAAGAAATATCACTGTCTCTACGAGAAGCGGTTATTCCAAGGGCAAATTCTTGGCTGGGAGTTTGGACTAGCGCCTGGCGAAATGTGAGTTCGTAATTTTGGGAAGCTGATTCAATATCTAGTGTATTAAAAGGACGTTCAATTATATTGGCTGATGTAGTGCCATAGCTGAAAGTAAGAGTGCCATTGCGGGGATTGAGGGGTAAGCTGTAGCTAGCATCTATGGTATTACTACCGTCAGTATTGTTGTATGTTAACGATATACTATCTCCAAATCCGAGTAAGTTGGCTTCGTTAACTTGTAGTTGCCGTCGGAAGCTACCAACACTAGGGGAACGACCATTATCTAGTATTATTTGTGTATTGAATGTATCTGCCTCTGTTACCTCGATACTCAGCAAACTAGCACCAGTACGTGAGCCAGCAGACAATTCAGCAGACAAGTTTTGAATTAACGGATTGATTTGTAATAGTTGCAAAGACTCCAATAAGCGATTTTGATTTAATGGGGTAGATGCACCATTAACTATACGACTGCGAATATAATTTGGGTTGAGTCGTCTAGTACCAGTAATCTGAATTTCCTCTAATTCACCTTCGATTACTTGAATTTGGACAACACCATCTGTAAAAGTTTGTTCAGGAATATAAGCTCCAGAAGTGATGTATCCTTCTTGAATATACAGTTCGGTAATTTTAGAACGAGCTTCTAATAATTGTGTAAAGGTGATTGGTTTGTTAGTGAATTCTGCAAGTACCTCAGTCAACTTTTCTGGGCTGAATACTGTACTGCCAATCACTTCAAACTGATTAACAGTAAAGGTTTGTGATATTTCAGAAGATAGTTCCTCCGGTGCAGTTAACGGTTGAGAAGGTTGGAGTAGTTCAGATGGCGGGGGTAGTTGTGGTGGAGGAGAAGGTGGTGGTGGCTGTGGGGATGAAGGTGGTTGGACATCCTGCGGTGGTGGAAGTGGCGGGAGTGAGGGAGAATCCTGAACCGGTATCTGCGCCTTGTTGGGTAGAATTATGATGCTGTTGAATAACATCAGCAAGCAAGACGCGACAAAAATATGATTAACTTTAGCTACCATGACATTGAATAGGGTTTTGTCTGGAAGTATAAGAAGTAACGTTAGATGAATTAGCACTAAGGACTATTTGTCCTTTAGCGTTTAGTGTTGCACCTGTGGCTTCAACAATGCGTTTGGGAGTGGAGGTAGTTGGTTTAACGGTGACAGGTGGTAAAGGACGCTTATTGTTACTGGGTTGAAGAGAGACCCAATCTATTTGGGTTGTATCAGTAGTCAGAATGTCTTTGGGATTGGGTGGTAGACCACCACGTCCGACGTTCACAAAACGGCTTTGGGCATAACCTGGAGTATAACAGCCTTGAGCTACTTCGGTGTCCACTGGTATTGTTGGTAATTCAACCAAACCACTGTTAGGGTCTATTTCAGGTGTGTTCAGTTCTACAGAACCACTCAGATCAGAACTGGCACCCGTGGCGGTAATATCACTTGTACTATCAGATGCTACATCTCGGAATTGGATACCAAAGATACCTTGGGCGTTGATTAGGACATTTCCAGCGCGGAAATTAGCAGAATCAGCCCTGATGTCACTATTTTCAAAAGCAATAAGAAAATCGGTATCAATGTTGATGTTGCCGCCAACAACGTCTTTGCCCGTGGCGTTAGTAAAGATGTTGCTGTTGCGGCTCATTATCAAATTTTCTGAGTTAATATTAATTGTCGCTTGCTGCCTATTAGGGTCAACTATACTGCTACGTGTATTAGCTGTGAGTAAAGCGTTGTTGTTTAAACGGATAGAGCGAGCATTTAATATCATATTACCTGCGGCTCCTGTTCCTAAACTCTCCACAGCTACCTCACCTCCATCTTGTACTAGCAATTTTGGGGTAGTAATTTTTAGGTCTCCTCCATTCCCTGTTGCAGTCCGAAAAACTTTTGTATTTAAGCTACTACTAAGTCTACCAGTGGGTAAGCCACCAATTACTTGTACTGACTCGCTAGCATTAATAACTAATTCCCCTCCTCTTTTCTCTCCCCAAGTGCCAGTACTTATCTGTGCTCCATCCTGAAGGAGTAACTCACGGGTTGTTATTGTCAGCCTGCCTGCCTCTCCTTTTGCACCAAACTCAGCTGTCGCAAGCATTCCACTGGAATTTTTTCTATCGGGAGTGTTGCCACTAAGCTGCATTATGTCCGCAGTTACAGTTAAATTTCCCCCATTACCCGCACCATATGTATTAGCACTCACGGAAGCTCCATCTCGCACAAGCAAAGTATTAGTTTTAATCGTCAAATCACCCGCATTTCCTGTTGAATTTTGTACTGTGGAAGCACTCAAATTACTGGGAAACAGATTATCAGGGCTTCTGCCAATCAATTGCACATCTTGGGCATCAACGGTTAAATTTCCCCCATTACCCGAACCATATGTACCAGCACTGATCTCTGACCCATCTTGTACTAGCAAAGTATCAGTTTTAATCGTCAAATCACCTGCATCTCCTGTCGAATTTGGTAGTGCGGAAGTAATCAAAAAACTACTATCTGTACCAATCAATTTGACCTCTTGAGCATCAACGGTTAAATTTCCCCCCTTGCCCGAACCAAAAGTACTAGCAGCGACCAACCCCCCATCTTGGATTAACAAAGTATTAGTTTTAATGGTCAAATTGCCTGCATCCCCTGTTGAGTTTTGCTCTGCGGTCGTATAAAGACCACTGCCAAACCGACCCTCATCTGCACTTATACCAAACCCAATCAATTTGACCTCTTGAGCATCAACAGTCAAATTTCCCCCTTGACCCGCACTAAATGTGCTAGTACCCATCTGTGACCCATCTTGGATTAGCAAGGTATTAGTTTTCACAGTCAAATTACCCGCATCCCCTGTTGAGTTTCGCTCTGCCAAAGCAGCTAAACCACTGCCAAACGAACCACCATCTGGGCTTCTGCCAATCAGTTGTACATCTTGGGCATTAACGGTTACATTTCCCCCTTTACTTGCACCAAATGTAACAGTACCCACCTGTGCCCCATCTTGGATTAGCAAGGTATTAGTTTGAATCGTCAAATCACCCGCATCCCCTGTTGAGTTTCGCTGTACGGAAGCACCTGAGCTACTGGGAACTTGAGCAACAACGGTACTTCTACCAATCAGTTGCGCGTTTTGGGTATTAACGTTTGAACTTTCTCCTTTACTTGCATCAAAAACAGTGCCTACCTGTGCCCCACTATCTACTTGCAACTTACTAGCGCTGATATTGACATCGCCTCCCTGTCCATTTGCTTCTGGTAGCACCCAATTCAAAATCAAACTTCTATTGTTAAGGCTTATTTCTCCAGTTACATTAACCTCAACATTTCCCGCCTTAGTATTACTAGAACCTAGCCCACTCTCTATGCCTGCAACCAAGTAACTCCCGATTGTCATCTCTAAATTTCGGGCATTAACTGCGATACTTCCACCATCGCCTGCAATCACATCCACACGAGAGCCATTGCTAAGGAAAACATCACTTCTTTCCACCCCATCAGGAAAACTTAAACTCAAGTGATTATCATCTCCATTCAACCCAACGGTTCCTGCACCTGATAAACCACCTAATTCGACTCGCCCACCAAAAGCATACAAACCTCCCCTATCCATATTGATGTCACCGCCCACCAACAGCAAACTCTTACCATCGGGTACACGCAAACCTGTTGCTATAAATTCAGAAGATGGATTTAAACCAGAGGGAGCAACTGAATTATTTTGGATAGATGCGGTTTTAATTTGATTAAAGAGTAAGGCAGAAGGATTGATACTAAGTAGCGATAAAGAACTTTCTGGATTGGAGGCACTAAAAAAACCGCGATCGCCAAATCCAATAGCATTAGCTGTAGTCCCTACAAACGAACCACCAATATCTAGTCTCGCCCCCCTTTCAAAAATAATCCCATTTGGATTTATCAGAAACAAATTAGCTGTACCGTTAGCGCGAATTAACCCATCAATATTAGAAACTGACACACCCGTAACCCGACCAATGATATTTTGAATATCTACAGCATTATTAAAGGAAGCAGTGCCGCCAGAAGGCACAGAAAACTCACCAAAGCTATGAAACAAATTATTTCCTGCTTGCGTTCCTTCATTAATATTGAAAATATTACCCTCCCTTGTGACGCTGGAGTTATTAGGCAAAGTGTTATCCGGGGTAATTTGAGCAAAAACATACTCTTGCCCAGGAGTAATTAATACCCCACATACCACCAAACTACTACACCAGCATTGCCAACCTTGAGTTATTCCTAACATAGCATCTCCAATAAATCAGTAACTTTACCGTGTGATTAGTCTTATTTTTCCAAGTTGTAATGCTCTACAATTGACTCTTTAGCAATATCTTGCAAGCCAACTACATTTAATAAGTCAACCCAATCTTTATTAATAGTTCTATCCTGCGGATTAGCGTGGCGTAGTTGACCTAAATTAGTGAGGGCATCATACCAAATATCATTGGCACTATAAACAATGTACTTCCTTGATTTTGCCGTCTTCAATTGATTATCAAGCGCCTGAGTCAACACTTGTTTTTGCACAAACCCATCTACATAAAAATTGTCAGATGTTTTTTGCGGATCGCCACAATAAATATGAAAATACCAGTGATATTTTTTATCTGCTTTTAAGGAGTATTGCGATTGTGATGGCAAACTAATGCTAACAATACCAGATTTTCCAGACAAAGTAAGAGGTGTTCGATAGACATTCTGTACATCTTGCCCATCTAGCACTTGCAACACGAATTCTCCAGAACGCGTGGTTTCAGACAGTTGAGGAACATAAAACCAAAATGTTGGATTCTCTGCAACTGTTGAGGCTAAAAATGATTCCTCTGCATCGCCAGGTACTAAAGCAGTCAGACGTGTCAGAGAGTTAGGACACTCAGGATTACGCCCAGCCCCGGCTCTGCGCCGGCCTGTCGGTGCGCCATTTCTGGGCAATTTCGGTTGGCGAAAAGATTGGAAATGCGAATTTTTAACAGTGTTTTGAATCGAATCATTCAGCTGTGCTTGCACTGATTGTGAGTAAATCCTTGTACTAATAATTAGCAACGTAATTACGCAGGTACGTTGAAGTATTTTTTTTCTAATCATGACCAAAATTTAATTGTTTTCTCTTACCAAGATGAAAATGTTTAAACCATGAAATTACCATTATTTGGGTAGCTAGTAATGCTAATATTGGAGGGATAAGTGGCACCCATCCAGCCAATGTAAAAATGCCAAAACATAACCCAAATAATATTAAAAGTGTTACTATCACCGCCAATCCCAGGTGCAGGGGTTTTGAATAATACCATGCTGTAATACCTCCTATTAATGACCATCCCCATATCCAAAGTGCCTCCATCCATCCAGACCACCACCACAACAAAGGTCTGTTGTCTAAAACAGCGCTCAAGATTTGACTTAGCATCTGTGCTTGTACGAATACCCCCGGTATTTGCTTTTGCTTCGGTTTTGCATTAAAACTAAAAGGTGTTTTCCAAAAATCGTTTGTATTGGTGGGGGCAGAAAGACCAATAAGAACAATGCGGTCTTTGAGTAATTGAACCGATTCTAAGGGGATTTTTTCATCTAACACATCTCTCAAACTAATTTGCTCGGCAATTTTTTCTACAGAAGAGAGAGAACGATAATTTAACATTATTTGATAACCAGATGCATCCACTTGTTGATAACCGCTAGTGTGTTCGTTTAGTTGCTCAAACACAACGTTACCAATCTGTAAATAACCTTCTTTTGTAACACTTGATGTTTTGTCTTCTTGATCTAAATAATGAAGTCCTAGTTGTAGACTAAAAGCGTATTCTGTGGTACATAGAGATTTTGACGGAGGAGTTAAATGTAAAAGTTGGCGACGAGCAATATCTTCTTCGTCTGCAACAAAATCACTAAAACTTAAACGTTCTGTGGAAACTCCAAGAGGTGGGGGAATTCCATCAGTATCACCATCATCATCAAGAGTAGCAACTTTGCACACAAAAAATAGACGATTATCTTCCTGAAAACGAGTAGCTAAATTTGGATATTTCGGGTCTATAATTCCATCACGATAAATATCTAAACCGATAGTTCTTGGTTGATACTTATTTAATTTATCTAATAGTTGAGCAAGGGCTTGGTCAGATAATGACCATCGCATTTGCATTCCTTTATTGAGTTGGTACTGGATATCCGCTTCATCAATAGTGATAATTAAAAGACGTTCGTCAGGTTGTTCAGTGACAAGTTGCGATCGCAATTGCATAAAATGGTCAAAAGCCTGTAATTCCGAGGTTTGCAGATAACCCCAATACCGCACTCCCAAAACCAAACTTGTTACCAACAAGCTTGTCAGCAATATTGCCATTCCACTCTTCGCAACGAGCATTTTTCGATGCAACTGCCAAGTCATTGGCACTACCCCAGGATGTTCGCTAATCACTGGCAACCAACTTGCACCTGGATATTCCTTTTCTATTCCTTTAAGCCTTTGTCTGGCAGTGCGAACCGCAGCATATATAGATTGTCCAGATGAAAAAACCTCCAGAAAATGCTTTAAAAATTTTTGAGCTACCAAGTCTGGCACAGGTTCTCGCATGACAATAATTTGCGGAATCTGTAAATCTTGTAGCTCTCGCGCTAATCCTAATCCATCACAGGAGTTGAAAATTGCTAGTTGTAAACCGTTGGCAACAGCATTTCTCAGGTCATGTCTGAGTTCATCAATTGTTAATTTATCTGTCTTATTAATATAGATGCAACCAGTATCACCTTCGCTTTTGCTATGACCTGCAAAAAATAAAATATTCCAAGGTTGTTTCCACAATTTATCGTTGATATCTGAATATTGAGGTTCTACTAAAAAAGTTGTAGCGGTATTAGGTAATTTCTCTAGTAACTGGCGGTCTTGCTCGACATCAATACCGTCACTATGTCCTAAAATTGCCAAAATTCTGATTTTATTTCTCCAGGTAGATGTCCGCAATGCGGCTGTTACTCGTTCTGATTCTGGAATACTGAGAATAACTTCAGCTTTGAGGTAATCTCTATCTATCAGATCCCACAAATGCCAGGGAAGTTTCTTGATTTGCAAACAGTGAGTGCGAATTAACACCCGTATTTCTTCATCTGGCATCAGATGTTTGAGCCATTTTTCCCGCACGGGACGAAAAGATTCTGACAGCAACCATTTATTCAGATGCTCCTGCACCTCGCTAGCTTTTGTGTCGTACTCCTTACGTCGCTGGGAGATAGAACCATCGTAAATAATTTTTTTTGCTTTGATGCGGGTAAATTTCCACAAACTGTGATAGTTCAACTGCCACTGGTCAATTGCTGTTGCCATATCTAGATTAGAGGGCAGCTTGCCAGTAATTTCTGTAGTGGGGCGTTTGCCTTCTTCTCCAATCTCCAGCGTTACCTGCACGCCTAAGTGCAAATCGCCATCTAGCTTCAGCACAACTAATCTTCTCATTGGCAGTACTCCTGCTGTTGTGATTAACAAATGACAAAATTTTCTGTAATGCTGATATCTCCCAGAGCTAGTTTAACGCTGAAACGTTCTCCCATCTCACAACTAAATTCCAATTGAATATTCTTATTGCTGCTTCTAGTTTGGGCTTCCATCACAGATGCACCCTCAAAATCTAGTATCATTAGATGGAGATTTGGGGGTAGATGATGTTGTCCGTTTGTTGGATGTACTTCTACGATAATGTCCATTTCTTGCCCGTTGTCTGGTGGTAGGGTGACAACTAAAACCACTGCGCTTTGGCGTAGCCCGGCGTTGGCATCGCTCAAAGTTTTTCCTAAATCAATCAGCTTGCCCCTACTAATAAAAGCGCCATTAGCACTTCTAAAACTCCAAGCTGGATTGATACTTGGAGTCCCTAAAAGAGTCTCAATTTCTTGCCACCCAGATTCAAAAATATTCTCTAACCATTGCTTCAAATTAACTAAATTCTGATTACAGTCCAGCGAATTATCAGCAAGTTGGAATTGAGAAAGTTCTTCTAAGTACTCTAATAGTTCATCTAAGGGTTGCAATTGATTAATGGGTAACAAGTCATTTTGTACTTGTTTGACAAATCCCAGCAATTTCGCTTCTCTAAATGATTCGCGTATCTGCACAGCTACATAACCGATTCGATTTGACTGTACTTCCGGCGGCACATAAAGAAATTCTGCATCTGACAATACTGGGCGACATTCTAATAAACCCAAGTTTTTAAGCGACAAATCAGCGACATCCATCAGTGTCTGTTGGATGACATTCCAACTGTCACTTTTATTCAAGTCTGTCTCAAATCCCATACAACATAGATAATAGTTTACAAAAGACACAGACAAAGTATTGAGATAAACTTGTTCGCCTTTTGCTTGTGTGGCTTGTTGTCTGCGTAACTCTTCTGCTCGATGCCTTCCATCCACAGGTATCGGGGCTGAAAATGTTAAAACGTCTATGATTTTTCTCATATTTTTCCTAACTAGTTAGATAAGATTAAATATACAAATATTCTTGAAATTTATTAGCAAATTTTTTCAAACAACGTTGGTAAAAATTGTGTAAAGATGTGATTCCAATACCCCATTCCGCTGAAATATCTTTCCAAGAAATACCAGAACATCTTCTTTGAGCTATGGCTTGAAAATTTGCCTCTGGATGACCTTTGATGTGTTCTTTGCAAAAAATTAACTCTGGATCTGATTCTATACATTCTCTTACTTGTTCAAATAGAGACATAGATTGAGATGAGGGTATATTTTCCCAGTGAAAGTTTTCGAGATTTATTTCATTTTCTTTGCCCATAACTTTGGGGATAGCTTCTGGGAAAAAACGTTTAGTTAATAGCATATTTACCCAAGTTATTACTTCACCGCGTTCTGGGTCATATTTATTAATATTGTTATCTTGACAAAGATAGAAAAATAAATTTTGTACTGCCTCATCATAGATATCTTCGTAAAGTAGTTGAAATTGGCCTTTATAAGGACGAACAAGCTTACCTGACTGCCAAATAGCATTAATCAGACGTGTTAGACCTATCCGCTTTCCCTTGCTTAGGTGTGTGTATTGTTGGGCTGCGATCGCTAATTCTTTAAGTTGTGCATCTAGTTGTTTTCTCCAGTCATTAGTCATAAAAGACCTCGAATCAGAACGCACCAAGTTGCGAATTCATATATATCTCATGGATTGATCGCGACTTTTACACAAACCAGCCACAATTGTTACAAAACTTTGTGTTCAGGCGTTGAACTGGGGACTGGGAAGATTTGGCTCGGCGCAATACCAGATTCTTTCTTTGGTGTTCACGCTGACCTCCTTTTAAATTCGATAGTAAGTTAAATTCCTTTTTGGTGGAGGTATGAGCCACTAGAATTGTCTGGATTACTCCTCATTTTTACATTCTTGCTCGATAAAACTCAGTAGTTTTTCCTCAAACTCAGTTAAGTAAGGGCGTTTCAGTTCTCCCAAACACTTCAAAACTGCCTCTGCTGGCGCTTCTAGCTTGCCACTGTCCCGTAACCGACTGATGCGATAAGCCTAACGGCATGGCTTCGCTTACCGCAAATCACCTGCATCTGCTGACATTACTAGGGCAAGTAGTTGAAGGACTTCAGGTGCTGCAACGCAACGGAGTACTCGCCATCCCACATATAAAAAGTATTATTAATCCAATCCCAGATTTCTCATCGCTTTCCACAAATTAGGTCGTCGCTTATGCTGGATTTTCCATTGGGACAACAAACTATCATAATTCTGCGGTGCTAACTCCTTCAAGGCAGACATCCATTGTGCATTTTTCGTATAATCCGAGCTTTGAGACGAGTCCGGTCTGGGTACAAAGTTGTGTAAATTTGCTTGCCAATAAGCTATCACTCTTTCCCACAAATCAGAAGGTGCATATTCTTGGAGATACGTTCTCCTAGAAATATCATCCCGTGTTGATAGTTGGTTTGGTAGAATCACAACCTCATAAAACTTGGGGTAGGGGGATTTTCCCTGATACTTTATCTCGGTCAAATCTTTTGTTAACAAATGTAAAACACTATATTCCCCACCCAGTTGCCCCTGTTCTTCAGGTAAATTTTCCAACCACTCGATAATTTGTTGCCTAAACCAAGTATGTCCTTTTCCCTTAGTTGTAATACTATCGAGCAACCAATGCAACCACCAAGTATCTACGGGTTTTTGATGTGCATATAAACCTGAGTATCTGTATGGTGTACCACGTTTAATTATTGATTCACGCCAAGATGTAAACAAAGATTTGTGAGTATCTTTATTAACTGGTATCTCAGCAAAAGCTGTAAACATACTCGACCAGTCGTAACAATATTCAAAAGTAATATGCTGAATTTCTAAAGCATTCACCCGTTCGATTTCTCCCAATTCTCGAACAGCTTGCTGATAATAGCGAAGTAAAGTTTTTTCCTTTTCCCAATTCCCAGGAGCGTAAGAAAATCCATCCACAGCAACAAATAGCAGCGAGTTTTCAGGTGTCCAGGGATTCAAGTCAGGTTTGTTTTTTAATAACGCATCCAAAGTCTCTTGAATCACTGTAAGACTTTCTCTATATTCCTGTTTAGCCAACAAATCCTCAATTACAGGTAAACCATTTTGCCATTCCTGGGAAATAGTCGCCCGGAGATTGTTCAAATATATCTCTGGGGTTGCAAATTGCTGCATCAATTCCATGTAAACTATATGCCAATAAGAAAAAGTACTCTCTAGATCATGCTTCCACAGAGAAACTTCTCGATTGGCTGTCAATCCGTCAAAAATTAACTTTTTTTCAACATCAGGTAAATGGGAAAAGAAATCGGTCACAGCATCATCATCTAAACTGGTATGGTAAAATTCCTCATCCAATTCCCTAATTTTTTGAGCTAATTTGAACCCATCTTGTCCTTGTGACTGCACCAATAACCATTCCCATTCCAATAAGCTACTTGTTGTCGCTCCTTCCAAATGAATACCATTAGCAATTTCCATCCAGTCGGGTATACCATTAGAGATTTCACTTTCTGCTAACAACAAACTGGCTGCAAAACCATCGTCATTACTAAAGCCATTCTCAAAAGCCGTTTTTACCAATGGCTTCATCTTTTGTGCAACAGCTTCTAAATCTTCAACAAAAGTACAGTCATCAAAATAAGGTTCTTCCCAGCTTGCTTCTTGGACTATATATTTCCCTTCTGACTGGGATGCTGACAAAATAATCTGATTCCATTCTCTCCATAATTGAGACCAAGTTTGAGCTAATTTCGCCAAAGAAGTTGGTTGTGCTTTGCTTGTTTTTACCTGTTCTACTGTTTGAGGTGGAGCGATGATTTGAGTTAAAGTCTCCTGGGTATTGCCTTGCAGTTGAGCAAACACAGTTACTCGCTGTTCGTCGGATAAAACCGCAAATAATTCATCCAGTAGCTGGGAAATTTCCCCTTCTGTAAGTGCTTCAAAGATGCGCGAACCAACAGAGGTTTCTTGTTTAATTTTACTCAAAGAATTGCTCTGGCTCTTTTTTGGCATCTTGGTAAATCCCCTTAGCATTACATAAATAGCCTATTTCAACCGGAAGTAACGAGGAGGACACTCAAACATTATTTAACAAACGTTAATTTGCAATTTCAGCTTCCAGCAAACTCAACACTTTCTCTTCCAAATCCGTCAAATAAGCCCGCTTCAGCCTCCCCAACGACTCCAAAAACTTCTGCACCGACTCCTCCAGCCCACTCGAATACACCCGACTGATGCGATCAGCTACGCTGGGCGCTTGCGCCATCGCAAATCACCTGCATCTGCTCACACTCGGCAGGCAAGTAATCGTAAGACTTCAGATGCTGCAAGCCAACGGCGTACTCACCATTCCAGGTTTTGACAGTGCAGCTGAATTCACCTACATGGTTGACTATTCCCCAACATCCACCTTTGCCCCTAAGTTCCGGGTTGTCCTTGGCTAAAATTTGGCACACCTCCCCGATCTGGTAGGTATTGGGTACTTTGGTGCATTCCATTATCTGCTGCACCACATCCTTCACGATTCTACCACTTGGGACTTTACCCTCTGCTTTTTCTACCGCCTGCTGCCATGCTTCTGGCTGTTGTTGAGGTTCTAGCTTTGCCAGAGGGCGAACTTGTACTTCTGATGTGGGCAAAATTTGGGAACTATTAGTTCCCATTTCATCCTGGCTTTCATTTTGGGAACTATTAGTTCCCATTTTTATATTGTCAACTATCAAACAACCAGCTATTAAATAATTTACATGGCGGTGAGTATAACTAAACCTGTCCCTGCAATATTCCTCAAAGGTTTTGTGGGTCGAACGGTACAGTCTGCGATCGCGTAACTCCATCAAAGCCTTTCCCGCCTCAAAAAATGCCCTCTCTACTTTTCTCTCCAGGTGCAAGCGATCGCTAATTTCCTGCTCGGTTAATTCTGGAACTTCAACGGCAGTAACGTTAATTGTTGCTAAGGCTGGGTTTTCTTGCTGGGAGATATCCTCATTTGCAGAGTTAGCGGGTGGGTTGGAATCACTCTTTGCGGCAGAAGTGGCTTTGTTGCGGTTCGAGGGTGGTTTAGCCATTATTCCACCCCTAGCTGAACAGTACTGGAACGTATATCGAGTTGTGCCATGATGGAGGTGTAATTAAATTGATATTAATTCCCCAAACCTTTTACTGAGGTTGGGGTTTTCCTTAACTTGTTTACATATATATTTGCATCTGCGGTAATCATCCTTGTTGCTTTGTCGGCTTTGGCATTGTCTCTACATTTCCGTATATAAAATGTCCATGACAAGGAAAGCGGCATGAGCTTACCTGCCGCTTTGAAAACCCCAAGCTGTACTTGTGGAGCTATAACCGTTGCCAGTAGAGCATTTTGACACGCCAACAGTTGCTTCGCTTCCTGAACTGAACCGTGTCGCAGTTTATGTATGGCTTGGTGCAGCCCACTGTGTGCATTCGTTGCACCATTCATTGCTGGAAAGTATTACTTGTGGGTCTGTCATTTTTTAGAACCCCCTTCAGACTAAGAACTCTCGACTTACTTCCTAAAAGACAACACGAATTTAGAGCGATCGCTTTCACGATTTAGGCTCTACGCTAATACTGCTTAGGTTTTACATACTTCATAGAAGAAGTATAGCACTATTTCCACACATTATGTAAATATAGGAGTATCAGTGAGAGAAATTGTAATGCAAGGAATACCTTTGGATTTGGTATCCCGGATTGACTGGGATCAGGAATATGGTGAGTTTTTATTTCAGCAAAGAGAAGACAAGAAACTTTCTAGAGAAGAAGTAGCGCAAGCAATTACAGGGCTTGGAGAACCTTGTTCTCAGCAGTTAATTCATAAAATAGAAAAATGGAAGGGTAAAGGTGATCGCTCTGTTTCTTTGTCTCTTATCTTGAAATATTGCCAAATTTTAGGGATCGAGCTTAGGCAATTTTATCCTGTTGTAGCACAAACCCTTAGTTACCCGTTGTTACAAAAAATCTCGTCCGTAGCCGTTGATAAATTTCCATAAAATATGTAAAATAGTAAGAGATAAAACAAAGGACAACCGCTTCAGCCTGGAAAACTTGTGCGATCGCCCTTTGACCCTTTTACAAGGAAATCTTATTATGACGCATCCAACCTATACACAGCAAGCGCTCTCCCGCTATAATCTCCCCCGCCTCAAAAGAATCGCTGCCGAACTCGGTGCTACACCTACCGGCGATAGAAGAGCGACTGAATCCTGGGTAAACGCAATCATCACCCACCAATCCACGCAGCTTCAGAAAATTGACAACCAAGCCCTCGCCCAAGCCGAACTCGACAACTACATCGCTGACCAAGCCCAAGCGATTGCACCCGAAGAACTGACAACCGTAGAAATATCTTTCTACAATCACGAGATTTACTGCGGCAAAGAACTGATAGCCAGCATCACCTATGACGATGATCTAACTCAACCTTGGGTAGTCATGGTGGACAGTAAAGAGAAATTCCGCGCTAATACCTGGGCTAGATGCCACCGTTTCATTCAATGGCATCACCAGGACAGTACGTTAAATGAGGCCACCCCAGCAGCAACAGAAACACCTTGCACTACCGAGAACGTAATCATGGCGCATATCTTCAACGAGTGCCAGAATTACGGGTTTGAAATTCTCAATGATGGCATTTACAACAACAACGGCGTGAAACTAGGGCAAGTCGGATGCACTGACGGGAACTGGTGGGTGAAGAGGCGTTATTCAGTCCAGCAGCAGTATTCTAACTCGGTGCTTGATGCTGTGCGATCGCTGTCTGTGGTGGATGTGTCTACTGATGGTAAATCCATTTTTGATGAATATATTTTAGACCAACCGTTAGAACAGCTAACTGGCGATAGATTGCAACGGCTGCTGGAGAGAACGGAGTTAGTCACAGCGTAAGTTTTGGGCTTCGCCTGGGAAAAGGTTAAAGGGTAAGGGGGAAAAGGTAAATTTCTTCATTCCCTTCCCCTTTGCCCTTTCCCCCTTTTCCCTAAAACACATTCCCTTCATTCACCTATTCATGTATGCAACCGACAATCTCGATCCCTCAACACTGGCCCTACCCTCGCTTTAACTTGGAACAGCGTACACAACAGGGCATCATCTTGGGACTTTATTACTATCCTTTGGGTACAGAACTGGCTGAACAATTTGATGATGGTTGGCGCTATGTGCTGATGCCTAACAAGAATTCTGATGAAATATCGTACTTGCAAGAGAATCAAATTCAACCGCTCACGCCAGAAGAATTATTCCAGCAAATTACCGCAGAGATTGACTTTTATCAACAACAGATAAACATTCTCAACCGACAGTTAACTGTATTAACTCAAGGTGCAAACAATGGCTAATTCTACAGACAACTTTGACCGTCGGGCCAATCATTTGCTGCGTTCGATTCGACTTTGCGGTGGTTGTGTTCCTCTGCACCGTTTGCAATTCCAATTCTCCGATTCAGTCATTCAAACACTACTGGATAGAGAACTGGTGCAAGTACAGAACACGGGACGCAGCTTTTTGTTGGAGATTGCCAAGGATTTTTAGGTTATTAATCCTAGAGGATAAAAGCATGATTGACCACATTAATGCACTTCAAACAAGTTGGTATATTTCCCCACCTTGGGGACAAACAATTCCACCCGTTGAGGTGAATTTACTGGAGAGAGTTTACCTGCGAACCAACAGAACATTTGGTTATTGCTGCGGTATGCAGTGGAAGCATGAGTGCTGGATTTATTCAATTGATTGCCGCAATGAAATACTCCACGCCACACAAAACCAAATTATCGGGACTGGAGAGTTAGAAACCATCAAGGTGCAAAAACCTGCTTTTGTTTTGGGCGAAACAGTGATCCTCTGTTCTCAGGACAAAGGAACAAAGCAACGGCTGATTTTGGGGATTGCGCTGGTGCATGATTCTTGGTTTTACCTTGTTGAATTAATGTCGCCAACGTTAATTATAGCGTTTCCTAGTCTACTGAGGTACACCCAAATCTTGTTTACCAAGGTTAGTAGCTTTGAAAACGTACCTCACTAGGTTGGGAACCGCTATAAGACACCAACTATATCGAATCGTTTCTCATTAGTTGGTGAGAAAAGTTTGCTGCGAGTGAATACCTAAAGTTTTGAAATTTACTTAGGAGTCGAACAGGATGAGTTTACCTTTAAATCAAAATGTTTTAGTCGAGTCTCCATCATTGAGAACTTCTGCACTTTCTAACCTAGATGATTCTCGTGCCCAAGAAGTTCTTAGCAAAGCAAAGGCAATAGTGTTTGCTGTATGGAACGGTAGCGGCTGGGCAACTACTGCACAAATAGCGGAATATTTTTCAGTTACAGAGTCCGCAGTCAAAGAACTAACAAGAGTAAATCAATCTGAATTCCAAAGCCTCGAAACTAAAACCCTTACAGGCATTGACTTACGTGATGCTCGACAGACACTCTGTCTACCATCGAGAACTTCCCAAATTAGAGTTTTTTCGGCTTTGGGTGCATTAAGGATCGCAATGATCTTGCAGCAATCTCAAGTAGCAGCGCAAGTTAGAACCATCATTTTAGACTTGGTTGCAGCAGTTCCTAGCATCACTCCTCAAACTCCTGCACCTGTTCCTGCTCTCCCACCGGTTGAGCAGCGCTTACAAACTTTGGTCGAGGCGATGAGAACTTTAGCCGAACTCACAGGTGGCAGACTCAACCCGTACATGGAACAGCAATTCAAAGACTATGCCGGGAATCTTCTGGCAGAACACAACAGAAAATTGCTAACCCCTTCAGAAGAACGCTGGCTTGGCGTAGTCAACTTTGCAGAGAGCGAACTTGGTAAGAAAGTCCCCCTGAGCGGCGCTCACTATCGCGGACACTTGGGCACATGGGTTCGCACGTTTTACCCACAGTTAGGCGATCGCCAAGAAACGCGATTGGTTAACGGTGTGCAGCAGCCCATCTATGTCTACGCTTGCCACGATCCGGCTGTTGCGGCTGGGTTGACCAAAGCTATAGAAGAGTTCTTTGCTCATCCCAGTCCTGGTGCAGCGCTAAGGCAGGCGGGAGCTTTCGCTAGTAAGAAAGAAAAGGTATCGGTTTAATAGCCATCAGTCTTTAATTATCAGTTCCCTAAATCTTCTGACTGTTGACTAATTAAATAATACCCATGTAGAGAATTAGCACTGAAAATTTTATGATCATTCCCTTTGATTTACAAGCAAAAGTCACAGCCACTGATGGTAAAGAGTGCATAATTAGCACTGCTTATGTAGACATCATCCAAATTCTGGCTTCTAAAGAATTAGCTCAAGCTGACCCAGAAATGAGGGGAACTTTAGACATGATTGCAGAAAATGGGAGCTTTTGTGGCGACGGTGTTGATGAGTTTCTGAGCGATGTTTTAGATGAACTTCAGGACTGGGAATTTGTCGAAGAAATTGACGATGGCAACAGTACTTACTGGGTGCTTACCCCAAAAGGCGTTTTGCTCCAAGCTGAACTGTAACGAAAATAATCGAGCGCACAATCGCAATTGACCAAGCAATTACGGATTGCTCCCTTTTATTCCAGAGTTCGAGGACACATAACTATGACGAGATTTCAAGACCCAAGAGCAGCAGCACTAGCCCAACAGATCGACCAAATCAACGTAATCGGTTGGGAAGGAGCCTGCGACATGGCATTACAACAGCACGCAGCGAAAAGCGAATTATCCCCAGTAGAAACAGTATTGCGTTGCGATATGTTCCGAAAGAGAGCGCAAGATACGGCTGATAAACGACAAGCAATTTGGGCACAACAAGTAAGCCAAAATATTAGCGGAATCGAATGGTACACCGTTGAGTACGGCGGCATGACTGT
>NZ_JAYGHE010000068.1:0-38990 GCF_034931145.1 Nostoc sp. UHCC 0252
TTACAACTTAAACTGGTTTCTCTCCCAAAACCAAACTTCTACAACTCCTAATCTTCGGTAGATTTCCAGTTTATTTATGTTGCCACTGGTGACAACTACTTCTATGGCTAAGTCAGGTACATTTTTTTCTTCACCTATGCAGTAACATTCGTCTGGTTCTGCACCAGCTTTTTTTGCTTTGTTTTTAAAAGTAGAGCTTCCCATAGGTACAAAACGAATGCGCTTGCTGTAAAAGAAACGCTCTAACAGCATCCCTAAATTCGTTTTGATTTTTTCATGCCTGATTGATGGCGACACTATTTCTAATATTCCATCTAAATAAGTTACACGGTAATGAGAGTTATTTTCTAGCTTGGCTAGTAGCGATTCATAACTTTCCCAACTTACGCCACTGCTGATAAACATTTCTTCTGGATCTGAATTATGACCCAATTCTGACTGATCAATTAGTTCTTTAAGACTGCTGATCATTGTCAATTCTCCCGTTTTATGTTTTAGCGCGATCGCTATTTAGGCTTGTCCCTTGGTTATGCTGCCCCCTCCTCTTCTTTCCTAGAGTTTTTTCAAACTATTGATAGAGCTTGATATCTGTATAAAGATAGAAAGAGTATTTTTGGCTAATCAGATAGTATGAATTTTAATTCAGATAATTGTTGTGTTTCTTCAGATTTTATTTCAGTAGTGTTACACAACAACTGTTGCGGTAAATTTTACCCCGATTCTCCTGCGGGGTTTTTCTTTGAATTAGAGATGTCTATGACGAGTTTACCGCAAGCAAATTTACTAAGCTTGTAATGCTTTAAACCACTTATTCAAAACTGTGCTGATGGTTTTCTTAATCTGATGATTACGGCTCCATTTCTGAAATGCCATCTCATACTCTTCGCCTTTGACTTGAAAGGTATTCCAGACATCCAGCCCTACAGGTAATCCACAGAATAGTAAAATGTAGAGTGACCAAGAAATTCCGCCACCAGCGATTAAATCAACCAGTATCAAAAAGCCATTAAAAATTGTATAATTCCCTAGACGCTTTTGAAATCTTCTGATGCGATACGCGTCAAAAGCTTTTCGCTGTTCGACTTGGCCTTGTTGTACTAACCAATCGCGCTCGGCTAATTTTAAAGAATCTGGTGATATTTCTAACTCAGCAGCAATTTCTGATATCTGCTCATAAGAAAATTCTTTATCTTTATCATCAGCTTGACGAGCGATCGCTAAGTGTAAAATTTGTTGAACGTCTTCTTGGCTATAAGAGCGGATGCTTTGAGGTTCAAACGCCGTCATAATTCTTTCTCTTAATATTAGTTTTAATAGAAATTTGCTGCCCGATAGATTTTAAGCAGCTACACCAGTACTATTTCCATTATCTCTACATTAACAAATCTGGATGTTGTCGCGCGTATAATGTATTGGTTTTTTAACTTTGAGTAAAAAGCGTCTATTCTTCCCCTACTTTTGGTTGTCGATAGGCATAAATATCTTGAATAACTTGTACCCAACCATTAGCGACAGATTCGAGGATGCGATCGCCTTTTTCTTTGGTTGCGGTTGTAGCGTCGCCAATCACTCCACTTTTACTAATATCTCGCGTTACCCAAGACACAGGTAACTTACCCTCCCAACTCAGTAAACTACTTTGGGATTGCTCCGGTGGATACTCTGCAACAGCTTTCTCTAACTTTACTTGTTCTGGCAAAAGCGATAACATAATGCTAGTTTCAGCATCTCCGGCGTGCATTCCTAGTGCTGCTTCTTTCGGAGTCAACAAATCTTTAGTAATATTAGGTACGCGCCAAGTAAATAACGGAAATACCAAAAAGTCATCATACTTAACGTGCAAATCTCGCGCCGCCATTTGCATAACTTGGGGTTGTCCACCGTGGGAATTCATTAACACCAGTTTTCTAAACCCAGCCCGGTAGATACTTTCTCCCACTTCCATAATAATTGCCGTGAGAGTTGCCGTACTCAACGTAATCGTACCGGGAAAGTGCCAGTGTTCGTTAGATTTGCCATAATAAAGATTAGGTAAAGCATAAGCAGGAATACTAGCATCCAGTTTTTCCATTGCTTTTCCCAGCACCCCCACACCGATCGCAGCATCTACAATTAAGGGTAGATGAGGCCCATGTTGTTCGATTGCCCCCACAGGCTGAATAATTACCACATTTTCTTTATCTGGCATTGCCTGGATGTCAGTCCAGGTAAGGTAGGGAAAAAAGCGTTCTGGTGGAATGAAGCTATGCATATTGGTTAAATTTATATTTTAGGGCATTGGGGATGGGCATTTATTCTCTTTTCTGACTTGTCTCTCTTCTCCCCAATATAAAGACTCTCGAAACATCCGAATATTATCAAATACAGCAGAGCATAATATCCAAAGAACAAGCATTAACAAGGATGTAACTCAATGGTTGAAGAAAATGGTTCGATTCGTACCCTATCGGTTGATATTGGCGGTAGTGGCGTTAAGGCTATGGTTTTAGATATTACGGGGACTCCTGTAACAGAAAGGGCGCGTTTAGATACGCCTCAACCTGCTACACCGGATGTTGTAATTAATGCAATTGTTGTATTAGCTGCGGCTCAAGGTGAATTTCATCGCGTTTCCGTCGGTTTTCCTGGTGTGGTGCGCTGTGGAGTCACAGAAACGGCGGTAAACTTACATCCAGATTGGGTTGGATTTGATTTGGAAACAGCATTATTAAAACACTTAAACAAGCCTGTACGGGTAATTAATGATGCAGACATGCAGGGGTTTGGTGCGATCGCTGGAAAAGGTGTAGAACTGGTGATTACTCTGGGTACAGGGTTTGGTTCGGCTTTATTTGTGGATGGTAAGTTAGTACCGAATATGGAAATGGGGCATCATCCGTTTCGTAAAGGAGAGACTTTTGAGCAGCAGTTAGGGCGTGCAGAGTTAGAAAAAATTGGTGAGAAAAGATGGAATAGGCGTTTAGAAAAGGCGATCGCATCTTTGCAACATCTGTTCAATTATGACTACCTTTACATTGGCGGTGGTGAAGCTGTGAAAGTGAATTTTCAGCTACCGTTAAATGTGAAACTCATCCCCAATATCACCGGCTTATTAGGTGGTATTGCTTTATGGCGAGATGAAAAAAGGTAAAAAGTTTTTCAGCAGGCACAACTCAGCGTACTCAGCGATGTCTAAGGGCAAGCTATACCTAATCTTTGTAGAGACGGCGATTTATCGCGTCTCTCTAACGTGTCTTTTAGACGTGATAAATCGCGTCTCTACATGAGAGGTTTCTGGCTCATTCCAAGCGTGTTGGGATAAAACTGGTGACTTGTGTACACACCGTAGCCTCGAAAATGGAATAAAATCAAGAGTTTAGTATTCTTGTCAAAGCTTGTATTGATAAATACTTAAAAAATTGACTCAGTGAATTCAGCAGTATTTTTGCTGGCAGTATAAATATGATAAAAGCAGCATCAGCATATTAAATAAGGCAAAAGTAGCTAGGGAAATTTGTTTGATAACATTCCCAGATGATCATATAGTATGTTATTGTCTGAACCGTTGATTTAGATACCATATCTTACAAGTTAATGGCTTGATTAAAGATCAAAAAGCACAAAGCTAATGATATTAGTCTGAGTAGATGGAATTGGAGGTGAGAAGATATAAATATGGCAATTTTATCTGAAAAACTAGTACATGACTTTTCTATTTAGTCAGTATGCATTATCCCGGACAACAACAATGTTGTTGGTTAAAAGAAATATTGGTTGAAGTAAAATGAACCACAATGACTGAAATTGGCCTGATGATGACGGGCGTATTAACGATCAGACAAGCATTTGGGGCTAATGTGCCGCAGCAGCAGATAGTTCAGGTAGAAAATGACGTAAAGCAGTCAAAACAGAGTGAGTTAGAAATAACTGCTCAAGTCACACCACCTGAATTTATGCAGACAGATGGGATTTCTCAGCCTTCTCCCTCAGCGATCGCACTAGAGAAAGAACAGATACTTCAGAAAATCAGCAAAAATAATCAGTTCCTAGCTTCTTCTAAATTAGGTAAGCCTAAGAAGCATTCCCAGCCTGTAGGTAAGCGTACAAAGGCTACAGGGCGCTTCCAGAAGTTTAGTAGTCAACCTATGCCGACTCTTTATTTCGGTAGCTCTGGTGCTGCTGTTAGAGTCTTACAACGGCTGTTAGTATCTAACGGTTATGCCATGAAAGTGGATGGGATTTATGGCGCACTGACAGAAACTGCTGTTAAAGCCTTTCAAAACCAGCAGAATTTAGGAACGGATGGAATAGTTGGTCAACGTACTTGGCGGGCGTTAACAATTTAGTCATTTGTTCTTAGAGTGTTCCAAAAAATAAATGATCCAAAACCCGTCATTGCGAGCGAAGCGAAGCAATCCCAGCCCTTGCGATTGCTTCGCTTCGCTCGCAATGACAGTTGAGCGTTTTTTTTTACTTGGAGTACTCTTAGTCATTTGTCCTTGGTCATTTGTCCTTAGCTAATAACAAATGACAAATGACAAATGACACATAGCAAATTATCGGTACTTGTGCTGCTCTAATAGCTGTTGCGCTCTTGGCTTGTAAATTAAATAGAACAAAGCCTCAAGATAACGCAACAAATCTTCCCGATTTTCCTTAGATGTAAAGTTCCAGAAGCCATAAATTCGTGCTAATGATAACAGCTTGCTAGTGTGAATTTTCCAAGTATAGGTACTATAAACCCGGTCAATTCCTCGCTTGGAAATTTCACTCCAATAGTTAGGATTTTGTTCGCATTTAGTAATGAAGTCCACAATTTTTGTGGCTGTCTCGTCTAAATTTGTTGGGTTAATCAAAAAGCCATTAACCTTATCTTGAATAATTTCCAACGGGCCACCAAACTGTGTGGCAAAAGTCGGTAATCCTGAAACCATCGATTCTAGAATTGTCAAACCAAAAGCTTCAAATAAAGCTGGTTGTACAAAAATTCCCTGATGATCGGCAATGACTCGGTAAATTTCACCAGAATCACTTTTAGTCAGGCGCACACCTAGCCAACGAATCTTGCCGTGGAGATTGTATTCGTCAATTATCTTGTAGAGCTTGATAATTTCGTCACGTTCTTCGTTGTCGCCTGATTCTTCAACGCGCAATTTACCCGCGACCAAAATTAAGTTGCAATGCTCTTGTAATTCTTTACTTTGACCATAACATTCCGCTAAACCTGTGAGGTTTTTGATGTGGTCAAGACGCGCCATTGAGAAGAGAGGGCGCTTGTTAGGATCGTCGAGTTTGCCAAAGATTTGCGCGGGATCTTCCAGAGTAAAGAGTGTTTCTGCAAGGCGTTGGCGATCGCTCTCCACCCTATCTTTAGTGCGGGTGTAGGGGAAGTAATTATTTTCGTTTACTCCCGGCGGTACGACATTAAATTTAGGACTAAATAATTCAATCCCATTGGTAACATGGTACAACTCCGGCATAGTGAAGCACTTATAAGACTCGTACTGTCCCACACTATCCGGTGTACCGACAATTTCTTGGTAGGTGCTGCTAATCACAAAATTGGCAGCATTCATCGCAATCAAGTCGGCGGTGAATTGCAATGAAAAATGATATTTATCCTCTAATTCTTGCCAGTAGAGGTTACTGAACAAGTATTTAGATTTTTCCAAAGCATGAGCAACATTGCATTGGGTAACTTTCAGCCGTCGCGCCAGCAAGAATGCGATTAAATTCCCATCAGTATAGTTGCCAACTATTAAGTCAGGTGTACCGTGAAATTCTGCCCGTAGTTCTCTTTCGGAATCAATGGCGAAACTTTCTAGATAAGGCCAAAACTCAAACCGAGAAATCCAGTTTTGAGTCATGTTAGGATTAAATTCCCGTAAAGGGACTCGCAAAATCCAAGCGTTTTCAGTACCAAGGACTTTTTCAAGCCGTTGATTACAAAGAGTGCCATCACTATTGGGAATCAAGCGGGTGAGAATAATTACCTTTGGCTCAACATTTAATCCTTCTAAACCAGCTAGCAAAACATCTTCTTGTAGCTGCTTCTCTAGACTCTTGGCCTGGTCAAGAACGTAAACTACCTGACCACCAGTATCGGGACGACCCAACACTCCCTCTTGCCCAAACCAGCCGTGGGCTGACACCAAGACGATCCTGAAAATCATCGGGACACGAGAAATGAAGGCTTCTAGGGTCTGGGGATCGGCGGAATCAATCAATTCATCGAGAATATTTAGGGTTTCTCGCACTCGTGCTGCGGTGTTACCCCAACCCGGCTCAAAACCCATTGACTGCAATTGAAACCGGAATTGTTCGTAGGGTTCATCATCGGGGCGATTATTGACAAAACCGATCGCTTTTTTAACTTGATCAGAAAGCTGCTGCTGTGATTGAATGCGATCGTTAACTAGCAGTTGAACACCGTTGTAGTGGTGCAGGCGCAAGAAATTTAATAGCCTGTCCAGCAATTGCTTGGAATCTTGAAATATTTTGCTGGATAGATAGCGGTTGAGAAATTCTACCCCCTTACCAATATTTTTGGGGTCGCGGATGGTTGGGGTGTAGTCATAGAAAGGGCCGAAGTCCAATTCTAGCAGGTCGCCCTCGTTGGGATGATATTTGTTCACCAAGCGATCGCGCAAATCCAACAAATCCTGCACTGTCATCGGCTCGATGCTTAAGTCTGATGTCAACCAATAAACTTCTTGACTGGCAATCTTAGAACGAATGATGAAACAGAAGTTGGACTCCTCCTGAATAATTTCTTGAGTATAGTAAATCAGTTTGCCTAACTCAGAGTTAGTGTAAAAACCCTCTGGTTTCTGGGACTTTGAGCAATACTCACTATATACATTGAGAATGTCGTTCCGCAGCAAGTACTTCTTATCTTGTTGGCGTAATTCACTAATAAAGGAACGCAAATCACTTCTTTCTTCACTATCTAAGACTGCTTTAAGCAATTCAGACATAGTAACTCCACTAAATGACGATGTTTGGCATTGTTGATTTTCAAGGCGAGACAAATAAGCCTCAACCTTTTTTAACCGGATACAAACACGAAATAACACAGATAAATTATATTTATCTGTGTACCTATAAGTATCAACTTCTCAGCAGACACTTAAATCGTGTTCTTCTTTACCTAAAGTATCTATGACTCAGTATTTTTGACTCTAACTAAAGGAATACAATTTTTGTTTCTTTTGATAGACGTTAGAAAATAACTGCATGATTATACTTTGGGCACAATATGTCACGCCCTCAATTACTTAATCTAAACTATATCATGTATTTGGATATATCTGCTTATCAACACCTCGTTAGCTATGAAGTGTAATAACTGTAAATCAATATTTTTTAACTTTTTCAAGGTATTAATATTGATTTTTATAGTGAAGAATATAGATGATTTATTTTGCAAGTTTGATAATTGCTATAGCGGTTCTCGACAAGCGTGAGGTACAATTTTGACCTCACTTCCATTCCTCTCTCGTAAAAGGAGAGAGGCTTTGAATTGTTCCCCCTTCCCGCGACGAGTTGGGGCTTAGGGGGTTAGGTCTATTTGCATACTTGTACTTCACTGGATTGAAAATGGCTACAATGTCTTGGTAATTTGGTTAGCAAGTAATTGCGATTATCTATTTTCCCAAGTTTGACACAATAATTAATACTAACGAGGTCTATTTTCCCGCCCGTGATAGATGCGTAAAATAACAACGTCATCCTTAAGAAGAATGTAGTGAATTATAAAACCGTATTTGCCAAAAGAAACTAAAAGTTTTCGCAATCCTGCTATTTCATCTACAATCGCGCCTCGACGAGGATTTTGCTGTAAACTTTCGCTTGAAGAGACAATTGCTTGTACTGCGCGTACTGCTGCATCAGGATTATTAAGTTTAATAAAATCGTAATGACGATTTAAGTCATCAATTGAATTTTCTGTCCAAACTATTTCGGACATGGACGTTCTTGCTCAGTTCCTAAACTGTCTACCCATTCACGCACCCGATTATGCGCCACTCCTGAACCTTTGCGCTGATAGGTTTCGAGGGCTGTTTTGCTCTGCTGAACCATTTCGGCTTCAGTAAGAGGTTGAAAATTTAACGCAGTCTTTATATCACCGTACTCAAATGAATCTTCTGTGGTTTGAGCAGCTTGATTTGCCACTAAGCGCTCAAAATCTTCTAAGGAAGCGGATGTACGAGTCAGCCATGTTAACAGCAGAGTTTTTACCTCTTCCCCAGGTAATGTTTCAATATACTCTAAAATTTCCTGTCTAATATTGCTTGCTGTCATAAGCATTTAATTTGTGTAGTAGCTCTGTGTAAAGACAACTTTTTTGACTAATGATAAGAATCTGTTTAATTAATTTTATATTGCATAATTATAGTTTGATTTATTTTTGCCCATTTAACTGATCAAACTTTCTGCACTATTGGCGTTGCTTAGGCATTGTAAAAGATAAGTGCAGATCACACACTTAATTTTTATTAAGCAAGTAGATTTGCTTATATACATCAAACTACTTATAAGATAATCTGATAAATCATAGTGCATTTGCGACTCTTCCAAATCATTAACTTGTAGAGAGCAGATACTTGCTAAAGTAATGGTTACGATCTTTCAAAACCACAACTCACCTTCTATAACAAATTATGGATCACTATAAAATTATATAGGGCGAACGACGGGACTCGAACCCGCGAATGGTGGTACCACAAACCACTGCCTTAACCACTTGGCTACGCTCGCCATTCAACAATTTGAATTATAGCAATAATTTGGCCAGCGATCAAGAATTTTTCTTCAAGGAACGGACTTAGTTGATTTAGAGTCTCTGAAATCTAATAATTACAATGTATTTTACTTGGCAAACATGAAACCCCTAACCATCATTGCATATACTGGAGCAGCAGCAGGACTCGCCGCCTTGGGTGTGACAATGGCGAATACCAATCCCAGTCAAGTTGAGTATGAAGAATATGCAGTGCAACGGTTGACGAAATACTTAAAAACCGATGTATGCAAAAAAACAACAAACCTTATAGAAAATTTAATCCGTTTTAATTGTGATAAGTTGGTTGACTCGGCTAACCCACAAATCCAAGGAATTATTGCCAGGACTACAGAAAGGCAAAATTACATAATTTTTAGCATTTACCGTACAGATTTAAAAATAAATTCTTGGATACCTTCTTACAAGTTTGAAACGATGGGAGCTTTTGATCAATTTTATACTTACACTGCCGAAGAACAATAAAGCAAGTTGCAGTGGGAGAATATAAAAGTGATTTAAAATACTTGTATTTAGTAATTGATAATAGTTTCAATAATCACCAGAGTACCTATTACCACCAGCTTAATATTAAGTAAAATATGAGCATTAGTTACTGAGAGTTGAAGCTTTGCCCATGTCATCTGCTTATCTGCTAGTATCTCACGGAAGTCGCGATCCGCGCCCAGAAGTTGCTATGGAGCAACTAGCGAAGCTGGTATATCACAAATACCACAACGCATTAAATAGCGAACATCTGGTTGGTATAGCTGCTTTAGAAATGAGTCCTCAGCCTTTACATGAGCAGATTCAACAATTTGCTAAAAGCGCTTTTGGCGATACCTGCGGTGGGCTACGCCTACGCATACACTCTCAAAACGAGAATCGCCTCAAAATTGTACCGCTATTTCTGCTGCCGGGAGTGCATGTGATGACAGATATCCCTGCCGAAGTAGCGCTAGCACAACAGGCTGTTGGTCAGGATATCATCATTGAGTTGCAACGACATTTAGGCTCTCACCCCAATTTAGAGAAACTGTTAGCCAAGCAAATAGCTACTATAAAAGCCGAAGCATGGATTCTCTTAGCTCATGGTAGCCGTCGCCCAGGTTCTAAAGAAACTGTGGAAGCAATAGCGGCGAGTTTGTCAGCAGTAGATGCTTATTGGGCTGGGCCTCCTAGTTTAGAATCACGGGTGAAAGAGTTGGTAGCTGCTGGTTATCGGGAAATTGCGATTTTGCCATACTTTTTATTCGCGGGTGGAATAACTGATGCGATCGCAGCCTCCGTAGAGGAGCTAAAATTACAATTTTCTGCGGTGAATTTCCAATTGGCAGAGCCACTGGGAGCAAGTGCAGAATTAGCCGAGCTAGTTTGGGATTTAACGAATTGATGAACCGCACAGAAAAAGAGGAGAAGTATTTGGGAAAGGTTTATTTAGTCGGTGCGGGGCCAGGAGATCCGGGATTAATAACCCTGAAGGCGAAAGGTTTATTAGAATGTGCAGATGTCGTTATCTATGATGCCTTAGTGAGTCCGGCAATTCTGGCAATGATTAATCCCCAAGCCGAGCAAATTAATGCCGGTAAACGGAGAGGGAAACATTCGCTGTTCCAAGAAGAAACAACTCAATTGCTGATTGAGAAAGCGCAGGATCATGCAATTGTAGTGCGGTTAAAGGGTGGCGATCCTTTTATTTTTGGTCGCGGTGGCGAAGAGATGGAAGAATTAGTCAACGCTGGGATATCAACTGAAGTTGTGCCCGGTATCACATCGGGTATTGCGGCGGCAGCATACTCAGGTATACCTTTGACTCATCGGCTCTATAGCTCATCAGTGACATTTGTAACTGGTCACGAAGCGGCGGGTAAGTATAGACCGAAAGTGAATTGGAGTGCGATCGCGCACGGTTCCGAAACTATTGTAATTTATATGGGAATCCACAACCTGCCTTATATTGTGGAACAGTTAAGTGCAGCCGGGTTGGATGTACAAACGCCCATTGCTTTAGTGCGCTGGGGTACGCGCCCAGAACAAGAAGAATTGATTGGGACTTTAGAGACAATTGTAGAACAGGTAGAGCAAACTGGTTTTGGTGCGCCTGCGATCGCAGTTATTGGAGAAGTAGTAAATATGCACAGTATTTTGTCGAGTTGTCGTCCAGTTTAATGGCTGGCGCAAAGGTGAAATCTACTATCCTTAAGTTTCTCGAATCCAAAATGCCAAACCTCCTCCACGCCCACGAGCGGCGATGAAATCTTTATTTATTAAAAAGAAAGCAAAAAAGGGTTGTTGAGCTATGGATTGGTTGTAGAAATCTTCTGTTTGAATACCAGAACGAATTGGTCTTTTGTAGATAACACTACCAAATAGACTGATAATCATCTGGTTAAAGTCAAACGCCAATAAATTTTTCTTACCTATATATTGCACTGGCCCCGTAAGCTTCAACGAAATTGGGCCCAATTCAACCTGATTACAAATTTCGCCTCTATCTGAATCCTCTTCTGAAGCGGCATTAAATGAAACATGCATTTTTATAAATTTGGGTACATAAAAACCCTTACCTAATACAATGCCTCCGTGTTCTCTGACTTTCTTAGTACCAGTAGCAAAGCAGAGTTGCCATTTACCTAGAAGAGACTCAAAGGGATAACTTGAGTGTTGCTGCTTGGCAGATTTTTCTGCTTGTAGCAACGCATTTACTAATATTTCAGTACTAGGGTAGGTATCTCTCTGTCGTCGATATGCAGCCGCAGCCTCGGATAGCACAGCAACAAAGTCAAATGCATCTATAATAGGTGTCAAACTAGCTGTCATATTTTAACTATTTCTTTACTTTCTTTGCTTTTCTGATAGATTGTAACTTTATGCGGAGTAGAGAGTGGAGACTCTAAAAGAGGTATTTTTATAATCGCTTGTCAAAGTTTTTTAGTATTAAGGATCTTCCATAAGATAGATTCGCTATGGATAGCTGGCTTTGGAACAGGGCTACACAAAGCTGTTCTACCGCTACTTAAATCTACAAAAGCTCTTGTTAATGACCAAATTCTGTGACAATGGTTTAAATCTGACAATTCATGCAATGTGGAAAAACTAACACGAAACCTCCAACTTTTATTTATAGGGAATGGGGAAAATTCAAAGTCTCTCAACAGGAGGAGGGAGGAATGAAAGTGAGGTTTTCCAAATTCTGTGAAAAGTCAGAGTTAACAACAAGCCGGAATCTGAATCTAAGGTACTCATGAGCCAAAGTTCTCAAAATAACGCTTTGCCACGCAAACCTGTTCAATCATATTTCCATTGGTTATACGCTTTCTGGAAATTTTCTCGCCCTCACACGATTATTGGTACAAGTCTGAGTGTGTTGAGTTTGTATTTAATTGCTATTGGCGTTAGTAATACCGATTCTTTATTTACTACTCCCTACTCCCTAACCCCTGTTTTCGGCGCATGGATTGCTTGTCTATGTGGCAATGTTTACATCGTAGGGCTGAACCAATTAGAAGATGTTGATATTGACAAAATTAATAAACCTCATTTACCTCTGGCATCAGGTGAGTTTTCTCAACAGACGGGACAATTAATTGTTGTATCTACTGGGATTTTGGCGCTAGTTGTGGCGTGGCTAACTGGGCCATTTTTATTTGGGATGGTGGCAATTAGTTTGGCCATTGGTACTGCTTATTCTTTACCGCCAATTCGTTTAAAACAGTTTCCATTTTGGGCGGCGCTGTGTATTTTTTCGGTGCGCGGCACAATTGTTAATTTAGGATTGTATCTGCATTACAGTTGGGCGCTGAAACAAGGCCAAACAATTCCGCCTGTGGTGTGGGTGCTGACGTTATTTATCTTGGTGTTCACCTTTGCGATCGCAATCTTTAAAGATATCCCCGATATCGAAGGCGATCGCCTCTACAATATTACTACTTTCACCATCAAGCTCGGGCCCCAAGCTGTGTTTAATCTGGCTCTTTGGGTGATAACTGTCTGCTATCTAGGGATAATTCTGGTGGGAGTGCTACACATCGCTTCAGTTAACCCCATTTTTCTGATAACTACTCACTTGGGGCTGTTAGTTTGGATGTGGTGGCGGAGTTTGGCGGTAGACTTACAAGATAAAAGTGCGATCGCTCAATTCTACCAATTTATCTGGAAACTATTTTTTATCGAATATCTGATTTTTCCTATCGCCTGCCTTTTGGCTTAGACAATGCTAGAATCCTTTCCTACCAGTTCTATTATTCCTGCTTTTGTAGTTGTTTTGAGTTTGTCAATTCTGGGCTATTTCGCTTGGAAAACTTTGATTACCTCAGATTTGTTTCAAAAAGGAATCAATCTTTCTCAAGCAAAAGATTACCAAGGTGCAGAAGCAGCGTTTCGCAAAGTGATTTCTCTCAACTCTACTAATGATGTAGTGCGCTTATTTTTGGGGGATGTTTTAAATCAACAAGGCCAAGTAGAAGAAGCAACAGAATTATTCCGGGAAGTGATTCGCCGCAGTCCAAAAAATCCTGATGCTTACTTGCGTCTAGCAAATATCCTCATGCAGCAAGAGCGAGAAGAAGAAGCGAAAACTAACCTGCAACAAGCTAAAGATTTATTGCAAAAACAACGCCAACCGGAAAAAGCTAAAAAAATCACTAACCTGTTAGATAAAATGAGTATTAAGTCAAGTCAATCTTAGGTTGAGTGATAATTGCAGAGATTAAATTTTCCCATTGATATCGTAGTTTTTTACCATTCCCATCATTATTATGGTGAGAATGGTTTTGTTTTGAAATTATTAGTATTTGCTGTCATTATGTTCGCAATTTTCCTAAAGAGCATCCCAATTTTCTAAAAATTCATAGTACTGATGCAAAAAACCTTTACAACTATCTTACCTTGCGGGTACTCTGTTGGAGAACTCGTAGAGTAGCAGTTTTGCGTCTATGCGGTTCCTTACCTCATTGTATTATTCCTATCTTCGGACAGAAGAATAGTAAATTTCCCATGTACAAACAACTTGGGCTAATTTAAAAGAAGACATTGAGTAGTAGATTTTATAAATTTAAAATAATCAAGTATTTATGTCAGACATTATATCAGAATTTTGGAGTATTTTTTTTGCATCAGGATCATTTATTCCACATGGTCACTGCTATCTATGGCAAACCAATTTAGTTTGGTTACATATATTATCTGATGCGTTCACTGCACTAGCTTATTACTCGATTCCAGCTACATTATTTTACTTTGTTCGTAAGCGGCAGGATTTGCCCTTTGATTGGATTTTTCTGCTCTTTAGTGCATTCATTGTAGCTTGCGGCACGACTCATTTAATAGAAATTTGGACGCTTTGGCATCCAACTTATTGGGTATCAGGATTTGTCAAAGCAGTAACTGCCATTATATCTGTAATTACAGCAGTACAACTTGTGTCTCTACTTCCACAAGCATTAGCACTTCCTAGCCCTGCTCAACTAGAACAAGCAAATCAAGAACTTCAAACCCAAATAGCCGAACGCTTACGGATAGAAACGGAACTACGAAAGTACCAAAATCGTTTGGAAGAAATGGTTGCCGTTCGCACCAATGAAATTACTAAAACCAACGAGCAATTACAACAAGAAAGCCTTGAACGCCAACGCATCTTAGAAATTCTCCGACAAAGCGAAGAACACTACCGTTACCTAGCTGAGGCAATTCCTCAACTTGTATGGACAACTGATGCTAACGGTGAATGTGATTTTTTTAATCAAAATTGGTGCGAATATACTGGGCTAACATTAGAGCAGTCCTTGGGTTCTGGTTGGTTGGCTGCATTGCATCCAGATGATATCCAAAATGCTGATAAGGTGTGGTCTAATGCCGTAAAAAATAGCACTATATATAACAATGAATATCGTTTCAAACGGGCTGCTGATGGCTCCTATCGTTGGCAGCTAGCGCGAGCTTTACCGCTTAAAGATCAACAAGGTATTATAGTTAAGTGGTTTGGAACGTGTACAGATATCCACGAACAAAAACAAATACTTGAAGAACGGGCACACCTGCTGGAATTAGAACAAATAGCACGAGCTAAAGCAGAAACAGCCAATCGAATTAAAGATGAATTCCTAGCCGTCCTCTCTCACGAACTACGTACTCCACTAAACGCAATTCTTGGCTGGTCAAAATTGTTACAAACCCGCACTTTTGACAAAGCAAGGACATCAGCAGCACTAGCCACAATCGAGCGAAACGCCACTTTACAAGTTCAACTTATCGAAGACTTGCTAGATATCTCCAGAATTTTACAGGGCAAACTGACGCTGAATATTACGAAGATTAACCTACAGTCTACGATATTGTCAGCACTAGAGACAATTCGTTTAGCGGCAGAAACAAAATTCATTGAGGTGAATACAGTCTTTGAACCGGATGTGGGGAAAGTTATGGGCGACTTTACTCGTTTGCAGCAAGTCGTCTGGAATCTCGTTTCTAATGCTGTCAAATTTACACCCAAGGGAGGAAAGGTAGAAGTGCAGCTAGAGCAAGCTAATGGTTATGCTCAAATTATAGTTAGCGATACAGGTAAAGGAATTAGCCCTGAGTTTTTGCCTTACGTATTTGATTACTTTCGCCAAGCAGATAGCACCTCTACGAGAAATTTTGGTGGATTAGGATTGGGGTTAGCAATTGTGCGTAATATCGTCGAAATACATGGCGGTATCGTCAAAGCAAAGAGCGAAGGTGAGGGTAAAGGGGCAATATTTACTGTTAGTTTGCCGCTTCTACCAGATGAAAGTCCAAAGCTAACGGATGAACAAAACGACCCTGAATTCTTAACTCCTAACTCTTTACCCCTTAGTGGCATTCGGGTTTTAGTTGTCGATGATGATGCTGATTCACGAGATTTTGTTGCTTTTGTATTAGAGCAAAGTGGGGCTTTTGCCATTACAGTGTCTTCCGCTTATGAGGCATTAAAAACCCTAGCAGAGGTTAAGCCAGATGTGTTAGTCAGCGATATTAGTATGCCTGAGATGGATGGCTATATGTTAATACATCAAGTCAGAAGTTGGAAACCAGAAGAAGGTGGACAAATCCCGGCGATTGCGTTGACTGCCTTTGCTAGAAATGATGACCAGCAAAAAGCATTAAAAGCTGGGTTTCAGATGCATTTCTCTAAGCCTGTTAACCCAGAACAATTAATTACAGCTATTGCTCAAATTGTCAAAATAAAATTATCAACAATTACCTAAAAAATAACTTTTTGCTCACAAGCTGTCGCGCATTTAATTTGCACAACTAGGGCGGGCAAGATGCCCACCCCACAATAGATTCATTTTTTTGAGGATGCAAATTAAAAGATTTTTAGCTTAATAAAGTTTTATACAACCTCTAGGGACGCATAACTATGCGCCCCTAGCCGTGTAATTTATTTACTTGAAATATACTGTATGTGACAGTAACTTGTATCAAGTTAGCTTAATCACTTATAATTCCTGCTAGAACCGCGCCAAAGCTACGCAACTTGATATTAGATGTAAACCAAGCAGATAAGGTAATAAAAATGCTGAAAAACAAAAATGTCCTGGTAGCAGCTATTATCTGCTTGTGTTTGAATAATGGGAATACTGCCTTTGGTAAAGATATCGGCGTTGTTTTATCAAAAATTCCAGACTCCAATCGAGCAGCACTTCCTGGGAACAAAAACGCAGTTGTTTACTTTGAACAAGGAACTAATTTCTACAAACAAGGAAATTTCAAAGAAGCAGAGGCGGCTTTTCGGAAAGCGATTGAGCTAGAACCCAAATTTGTGCAAGCTTATATTGCTTTAGCAAATGCTCTCGACGATCAAGGCAAACCCCAAGAAGCGATCGCACAATACAAGAAAGCCATCAGCCTCGATCCTCAAGATTCTGGAGCCTACTTTAATTTGGGTTTGACTTTAGCAAGACTGAATCAGTTAGAACCTGCGATCGCACAATATAAGAAAGCTCTTAGCCTTGAACCCAAGTATGCAGACGCTCACTATAATTTAGGAAATGCTCTCTACGCTCAAGGTAAGTTAACCGAAGCGATCGCCGAATATACCGCAGCTATTCGCCTCAAACCCAGTTATGCCCCAACTTACACACGCCTGGGAAATGTCCTATATGCTCAAGGTGAGCTAGAACAAGCTGTTACTCAATACAAAAAATCCATTAGCTTTGATCCTAAGTATGCAGACGCTCACTATTACTTAGGAAATGCCTTATACGCTCAAGGTAAGCCAGCAGCAGCGATCGCCAACTATACCGAAGCAATTCGCCTCGATCCCAAAAATCCAGCAGGTTATAATGCCTTGGGAAATACTCTCTACGCTCAAGGCAAACTAGAAGAAGCGATCGCCCAATATAAACAAGCCCTGAGCCTTGAACCCAACTATGCAGACGCTCACTATAATTTAGCAAGTGCTTTTTACGCTCAAGGCAAGCTAGCAGAAGCGATCGCTGATTATACCGAAGCCATTCGCCTCGATCCCAAACACGCACAAGCTTACACGGGTTTGGGAAATGCAATGGACGATCAAGGTAAACCCCAAGAAGCGATCGCACATTACAAAAAAGCCATTAGCCTTGTACCTAACGATGCCTTCACTTACTATAATTTGGGAATCACTTTAGGAAGAGAACAACAGCTAGAAGAAGCGATCGTTAACTTCAAAAAAGCCAGAGAGTTATTTCAAGCTGAAGAAAACAAGGAAATGGTTGAGCAAGTCGATCAACTAATTCAAAAAATTAATATTCGAACGAATTGAATTTAGGGAATTGGGAATTGGGAATTGGGAAGAAATGACAAATGACAAATGACTAAGATTGAAGAAAAGGGCAAAGTTTACCTTGTGGGTGCTGGGCCTGGAGATGTGGCATACCTGACTGTAAAAGCTTACAATCTCTTGGCTGCTGCTCAGGTTTTAGTCTACGATGCTCTGGTAGATGCTCAATTATTGCAGTGTGTACCACCTGATTGTTTGAAGTTGGATGTTGGGAAACGCGGTGGTAAACCTAGTACAACCCAAGGTGAGATTAACAAGTTACTGGTAAAGCATTGCCAACAAGGAAAACAAGTTGTACGGCTTAAATCAGGCGATCCGTTGATTTTTGGGCGTTGTACTTCTGAAATTGAAGCCTTGAAAGCATCTGGTTGTAATTTTGAACTAGTACCAGGGATTTCTTCAGCCCTTGCAGCACCGTTGTTCGCAGGAATTCCTCTTACAGATCCGGTGTTGAGTCGTTGTTTTGCAGTGCTTACAGCCCATGAACCAGAGGTTTTAAACTGGGAAGCACTCTCAAGATTAGAGACACTGGTAATTATGATGGGAGGGCGACATCTGCCAGAGATTATACATCAACTGGTGCGACACGGGCGATCGCACTTAACACCCATTGCGATCGTTCGTTGGGCGGGAACTCCTCGTCAACAAATTTGGATAGCACAACTGGGCAATATTTTGGAACAAACCACCGGATTATCTCTTTCTCCAGCAGTAATTATTGTTGGCGAAGTTGTTGGGCTACATAAGTACTTACAACCTGAGAAAATAGATTGTCAGGATTCGACTCTAGCCCAAATTCCAATGTTAAACAACCTCTTTGCCTCTCCTCAACCCCTTACTGGTAAAACAATCTTGGTGACACGTTCAGTTGGGCAGTCGAGTACATTTAGCGATCGCCTCATCACATTAGGCGCAACAGTCATCGAAATGCCTAGCTTAGAAATCGGCCCACCCTCCAGTTGGGAAGCTTTGGATAATGCGATCGCTCATTTATCTAATTTTGACTGGTTAATTCTCACTTCTACCAATGCTATAGATTACTTTTTTGAAAGGCTAATCGCTCAAGGTAAAGATACACGTGCTTTAGCAGGTGTCAAAATTGCCGTCGTTGGCGAAAAAACAGCCAATATTCTCAAACAATATTCTCTCCAACCAGATTTTATTCCCCCCAACTTTGTTGCTGATTCTTTAATAGAAAATTTCCCCGAAGCACTAAATGGGAAAAAGATTTTATTCCCCAGAGTTGAAAGTGGCGGAAGAGAAGTTTTAGTAAAAGAATTAACTCTCAAAGGAGCAAAAATAATTGAAGTTGCTGCATATCAATCTTGTTGTCCTAGCGGTGTTCCACCGGAAGCAGAATTAGCTCTCCAAAACCGCAAGATAAATGTAATTACCTTTGCCAGCTCTAAAACTGTACAATTTTTCTATCAACTCACTGACAAGATATTTCCCAACAATGATACTAATCAATTCTTAGAGGGTGTTTGTATTGCTTCTATTGGCCCTCAAACCTCTCAAACCTGCCGTACTTTATTCGGACGTGTAGATGTAGAAGCCCAAGAATATACTTTAGATGGTTTAACCCAAGCAATAATAACATGGGCAGCCAATTCTTAGATAAGGAAAATGAGGAAGCAGGGGAAGCAGGGGGAGAATAACTAATGACAAATGACAAATGACAAAACGTATAATCGGCTTAACCGGAGGTATTGCCACGGGCAAAACCACTGTTACAAATTATTTAGCTAGCGCTTATAAACTGCCGATTTTGGATGCAGATATTTATGCTAGAGAGGCAGTATCTTTAGGTTCGCCTATTCTTGGTGCGATCGCCGGGCGTTACGGCGAACAAATTTTATTGTCAGATGGCAGCCTCAACCGCCAAAAGCTAGGGGAAATCATCTTTAATAGTCAAGATGAACGCACCTGGATAGATAATTTGATTCATCCTGATGTGCGCGATCGCTTCCTCAAAGGAATTACCCAATCTTCCTTACAAACACTGGTGTTGGTAGTGCCTCTATTATTTGAAGCAGGAATGACTGATTTGGTTACAGAAATTTGGGTAGTGCGTTGTTCTCAAGAGCAACAACTACAAAGATTGATACAACGAAACCATTTAACTAGAGAACAGGCACAAGCCAGGATCAACAGCCAATTATCTATCGAAGAAAAAGCGGCTCACGCAGATGTAGTTTTAGATAACTCTTCCACCCTAGAAGTACTACTTAAGCAGGTAGATGTAGCTCTAAAAAGCACAAGTAAGGACTAGATCAGATTTATATTAAAAAATATACATATATGGCATTATTAAGACATAAAGTTTTTATCAAATTAAGATTATCTATTAAGTAAAAATTTTCATATCTAACTCAATCGTATCCAATAGTTAGGTGATTTTACAGTTGAATCTGCGGTTAACGCTACTGTAAATTAAAGTGGTTATTAGACAGAAGATATTATGTAGTTAAATTAAACATTAATAACTAAAAATTAAGAATTAAGAAAAATTACTTCTTAATTATTGATCTTCTTTTAAAATTATTTTACTAAGTACTTTTTAAAAGAACTACTTGTAATTTATTTTTTGCTAATTGTGGGTGCAGGAATTTAATTAGACATTGGGTGATAAATTGCCTTTACTAGCTGTCAATGTGGTTAATTCCTAACTAGATTGTCCACCTGTTCGATTTTGGATTGGTGACTAAAAGGGATTGAGATTCACCTAGAGTCTAGAACTCTTCGTTATAGATTTCTTCTTTGGGAGAACTCATTTATGTCTTTGATCAGAACAGGTATGAACTTAAGTTTTAATTTTTTAAGCAAGTTTGCTCTAGTTAGCTTTCCAGCAAGCGAATTAAAGCAGAAGAGTAAAATACATGATTATAGCAAACTAGCTTATGGAAGCGACTACGTATTTGAGCGCATCAATGAAGGGATGATCGGGTATATGACTGGAGTAGGGAAAGGTATTAAACCCTGCGATCGCATTATTTTACGAGAAGGTTGTGAATCTTATCAATATCAAGTTGAGGAAGTTGATTATTATTCAGATCCGTCCGATATGTGGATAGCTTTGCTTAAGCAAGTTTAGTCACAGTCACAATAGAAAAACTTTTGCATCTCAGACTAGAACTTTTACCCAATACAGTGGGTTACTTCCCTTAATTGGATACAGTCGAACTAAGCTGTTGAAGAAACTCAATATTCAAATCTAGCTTTTTTCCTAACCATAAAGAATGAACCGCGTGGTCTGCGACAGCATCGCCTGTCTCAGGATGGACGAGAATATCCAATCCCTCACGATTGAGCATTAGCCAAGGAACGACTTTATCAAACTGATTCGGTAAGAAAGCAACCTGATACATCCCTTTTGGGTGTGGCCCGATAGGCTTGTCAAACCAGCGTCCGAGTTGCACCTCAAACCTAGCGCCTAATCCTTCTCGTACACGCGCAGCTGCATCTCGACTCGCAGTATCGAAGTAAACATGAGCATGAAAACCAGTGATCTCGATAGTATCTTCTTTCATAGATCCACTTTACGCTCTCAACTCTAAATTTTGGGTAGCAGACTTTTTCTTTTTCACTGAAAAAGCGATGTCTACGACGGGCTACGCCTATGCCCAATTTTAGCTCAATATCGTCTTTAAAATTTGGCTAGCTGCGTGCAATTACCTGGAGTAGTGGCGCACAGATGTGTGCCACTACTGTGTACTTAAACGCTAGATGTATTCATGCAATCTTAGTAATCTGTCAAGTTTAAATTGATGGGTAAGCAAGTTATATCAGGTTCGGCAAATCACTTATGATATGTCATTGCGAATGCAACGAAGTGGAATGAAGCAATCGCAAAGGTTTGGGATTGCCGCGCAACGCTTGCAATGACATAAGTATTAAGTCAAACTTGATATTAGTAGTTAGTTAACGCTTAAAGTGCTTGTAGTTTGTTTGACAGCTTCATCTTTTTTAGTAGCAACTGAAAGATGCACAACATGAACTGAACAAAGAGCATGGTGAAGAACGTAGTTACTCACGCTACCAAGAAATAGTTCCATTAGCCCAGAATGGCCTCGCCGCCCCATAACAATTAGGTCAGCGTTGTGACTATGGGCTAAGTCGCAAATAACGCGGCCAGGATTACCAACATTTTGTGTAAATTCTGTAGTAACACCTGCTGTACTAGCTTGGGCACAAAAAGATTGCAACATCTGGATTCCCAAATTTTTAAAGGTATCCCATTGCTTTTGGTATAACTCAAAGCTTTGACTAGTCAATCCTGGATAGTAGTCAAAATTAGACACCATCGGTACGTAAGGGCTGCCCTCTTCTTCTGGAGATAGGACATGCACTAGCATTAAGCTAGCTTGTGTTAACTTTGCTAAACTCAATGCTTCCTCAAAAACCTGTTGCCCTATTTCCGAGCGATCTAATGCAACTAGAATCTTTTTAAACATCATAATAGACCTCCGATTTAATTGGTAATTGGTCTTTACGGTTTCGGGTTTCCAGATGCTGGATTGTCAAAAATGACTAATCCCTCAACTATATTTAGTGACTTATGGATTTTAAATTTCTTAAGGCTTTTCGCCCTATGTTTATATTTATAGCAAAACAATTTGAAGAACTTGTGAAGAAAGCAAGTCTTTATCTTTGATTATCATAGGAGCATCTTGCTTTGAAAGAAATATCCTTGCGTCCTTACCGTAAATTCCTTTCTTTAAATGGCGAGAGGGACTTTGAAGCTGGCTTGCTTTTCTGGCAGACTTACAATAATGAGCTAGGGATGAGGGCGAATATCTGCTCTCAGTTAATTCGTTGTATTACTTAACAATCGTACTTGAAGAATCAGGGGTGCGATCGCAATACAATTGCAGATACAATTATCAGTCTGTTGGAACGCTTAGGGTTAAAACTTTTATCACTTTGCCTGCTTCAGTGTCTTCCAGTTCTAAAAACTCATGTAATTCTTTTATAGTGAGTGAAGGATGGTAAATATTAGGTTCGATTTTATAGACTGACAAAAAAGATGCGATCGCTTCATTAAGTTGCTTGATTGCTGCTTCTTGATTTAACCCTTGTCCTACCAGTCCATTTTCTAAGCATAAAGCAACCCAATAACTCGCACTCTTTCGCAAAACTGTTGTGTAGAAGTCCATAAATGTTTATTAGTGAGAGAATAGCTGAAGCAACAGTTAATTTCGGCAATTATTAACTAGCCAAAACTAGCCACTTCTACAGGGCGTTCAACAGCTAACCTTTTTCGGTTAGTTTTAATTTGTTCAATTTTGTGAAGAGTTTCAGCAGTTAAATAACTTTCGCCGCGATGAGTACAAGTTCTTTCAAGAATCTTGTTAGTATATTCAACTTGCCACATTTTCATCTTTTAGTGATTGATAATATTTTAGTGCTTCATCTTTTGATAGTGGTTCTTCTTCCTCTACTTCCTCCATGAGTTTTGCTAAACCATAATCCTCAAGAATCTCTTCAATTTTTTCAAATTCAATGATAGGGATTTGTACGGCAATAGGTTGTTGATTTTCGTCGATAACATAGTTTTTGTGAAGTTCAAGCATTTTAATAACTCCTATTTTTTATTTATCATTTATTCTTGATTATCTATAGTTAGTCCATGAATCACTACTTAAGTCGCGTAGTGGAGGCAGGTCTATTAGAGCCCCTTTAAAATTGTTAGTTTCTCCAAAAATATCTTCTAAAGTCAATAAATAGATTTTCAGATTTCCGATGTTTGGACATTTATTTAAACGCGACTTAAATTGCGAGGTGTAGCCAACTCCCGCTAACATAACACCAATATCAGCTTTATGAATTCCCAAGTTTCCACAAAATTCTGCTGCATATGGTGCCTCTATAGGCTTTTTAGATAATTTGGATTGGAAGTAGATTTGCCTTCCCTTCACTTCGCCTTCACCATCTATTCCACCATCGGCTCCTATTTTACCTGGTTTTAGTCCAAGATAAGCAGCAAAACGACGACCAAGGTCTTGTTTAACGACTGAATCAGAGTATATGATTCCATTAATCAGTGCATCAATTTCCAGGTAATCCATTATTTATGTTTCTTGCTCTATTTATCGTTAGTCAATTTTTTATATAGCATATCGATACCTGTAGCAACGCACTCATTAATTTTTTCTGCCATGCCTAACTCTTCAAGCTTATGAGATATTTCAGCAGCTAATATCAACTTTTTAGTTAGGGTCTTACGACACTTGGGAGAATTTTCAATTTGCTTATGAGCCTGCTCATATATATTTTTTTGTGCAATGCTTAACTCTTCAAGCTTATTTGCAAATTCCTGATATTTTTTATAGTTATAATAAACATAGCTAATTGCTGTTTCCAACAAAACCTCTACGGATAATGTAAGAGCTGATGTAAGCTCCATGATCATATTCCTTTGAGTTTCAGTGAACTCAAGAATAATTTCTAATTCTGATTGTTCAAGTTCAGCAGCCTGACTTTTACCATCATTAATAGCTTGTTCAACTGGAAAATTATGATGTTGATTTTCTTGGCTGCTTACTGACATATTTAGCTCCTCTAAATTTCTATAAGTGTACAAAAGTATTCATATAAATTTTTGTAGTCTTCATAATCCCAAATGTACTTTCTATCCTTGTAGATAGCTATTTGCATCTGCTCTTGTAAATCTGGCATTTCAGCAGAAATATTGCATTGTTTTGGTTTATTTTCAATTTCTATTTTTTCGACTACCTGCGATACAGCCTCTGCTGCTATTCCTAAAGGAACAATTCTAACTTCTGGAGCAAAACCTGGTTTTGATAGTTGGGAAATTACTTTAAGCGTCCTGGGAAGATTACGTAAAGCCTTGGTTTTTTGAGACTTGTTGACTGGAACCAATATGAGTCCAGGCTCGTTACCAATAATTACTTGAACGGTGTTTTGCAGAGGACTGTCAATATCTAAAACAACATGATCGTATTGTTGTGGCTTTGCCAAACCTCTAATTGATTTACGATCCTTGTTACAGATAATAGTTATATTATCCTGAGTATTTAAATCTTGTGACTTAATAGGAGTTCTACCAGTGTAGAATTGCCAAAAGTCTGCCTGATCATCACAGTCTATCAGCAGGGTTCTGTTTAACTGGGATAGAAGAATACCTGCAACATGGACAGCTAAGGTTGTTTTACCTACCCCTCCATCATTGTGAGTACAGAGAATTATCAATTTTTGCTTCCATTACTAAGCTCTTTTAGTAAGCTATTGTAAAATATAAATTCGTGCAATCAATAGTTAATTTATATTCATTTACATATTTTTAACTTGCTACCTTGTAAAAGTAGGTAAGTCGGTGTTAAAGAATCAACCTATGTAACGAAGTATAAAGTCATTAAAGAGCTTATAAATGAATCATTACAGGTTTTTTACAAAACTCAATACACCTTTGTTTGCTCGTGCTGATTTACTTAACCCTCTCCTAAAAAATCACGCGCTCTTCAAACTATTTTTTAAGGTTTCTTCTAATGTAAAAGGAGATTCTTTAGGAAAGAAATTTAACTTAATCCCTGTTTCATCAGATGCTTTGAGACGAGCTTTTTGATAACAATCTTCAAATACTTGTGCAAGTAGAGGTTGCAAACTTGGACTATCTTCTAATAATGTTTCAATACAGATACGTTGTTCAGAAATGGTACTGCGCCAACTTTCACTACGTTTTTCTGGTTGATATTGCCATTTCAGTAAGTGCATTAATAGCACAATTAATCGATTTTTTAACTCGCGTTTTTCACTTCTCCCCATGCTTTCAATTTCTTCTATTAGATTAACTATATCTATTTCATGAAAATTATTTTCTTTTAACTGATGGGCAATTGTTTGTGTCCATAAGTAAAAGTCTTGTTCATAAAGATTTTTTTCATTTATAAAAGATGGGCTACTCATTAATATTCCTCTTAGAAATGCTAAAAATTAGGTGGGTATAACACCCACCTAATTAAACTATACTAACAAAGCCTGCTCCTCTTTAGAAATCACTCGCCCTTCATCCTCAAAATCGGCGATTTGATCGAAGTTCAAATACCGATACAAATCATCTGCAAAAGGCTCAATTCTACTCGCCACAATATCCAAATATTCCTGTACTGTCGGAAGCCGTCCCAGCAGCGCACAAACTGCGGCTAATTCTGCTGAACCAAGATACACTCGCGCATCTTTACCCATGCGATTATTGAAGTTGCGGGTAGAGGTAGAAAATACTGTTGTGCCATCAGCAACTCGCGCCTGATTACCCATGCACAAACTGCACCCTGGCATTTCTGTTCTAGCACCCGCAGCCCCAAAAACGCTGTATACACCTTCTTCTTTTAATTGGTGTTCATCCATGCGGGTTGGTGGCGCTATCCACAGGCGAGTTTTCACTTCACCTGCACCTTCCAAAACTTTCGCTGTTGCCCGATAATGACCAATATTCGTCATACATGAACCGACGAATACTTCTTGCACTGGATCGTTAGCAACTTCCGATAATAACTTAACATTATCGGGGTCATTGGGAGCAGCAACAATTGGTTCTTTGATTTCGTTCAAATCAATTTCAATTATTTCGGCATACTCCGCATCAGCATCGCCTTCTAATAACACGGGATTTGCTAACCATTCTTCCATCTTTGCCACACGGCGCAGCATGGTACGCGCATCTTGATAGCCCCGTGCTATCATATTTTTCAACAGCGCTATGTTAGAACGCAGATATTCAGAAATTGTCTCTGCACTCAGCTTAATTGTGCATCCGGCACAAGAACGTTCGGCGCTAGCATCGGTGAGTTCAAAAGCTTGTTCAACTTTTAAATCTGGCAATCCTTCTATTTCCAAAATTCGCCCGGAGAAGACGTTTTTCTTATTCTGCTTCTCTGCTGTCAGCAAACCTTTTTGAATTGCCACGTAGGGTATGGCATTCACGACATCGCGGAGGGTGACACCTGGTTGCAATTCACCTTTAAATCTTACCAAAACTGACTCTGGCATATCTAAAGGCATGACACCCAAGGCGGCTGCAAAAGCGACTAACCCAGAACCGGCGGGGAAAGAAATACCCAAGGGGAAGCGGGTGTGAGAGTCGCCGCCAGTTCCCACGGTGTCGGGTAACAGCATCCGGTTTAACCAAGAATGGATGATACCATCACCGGGACGGAGGGCGACACCGCCACGAGAGGCGAAGAAATCGGGGAGTTCGTGATGGGTTTGGATATCTACTGGTTTGGGATAAGCTGCTGTGTGGCAGAAACTTTGGATTACTAAGTCTGCACTGAAACCAAGACAAGCGAGTTCTTTCAATTCGTCGCGGGTCATGGGGCCTGTGGTATCTTGAGAACCAACGGTAGTAATAATGGGTTCGCAAGATGTACCGGGACGCACACCAGGTAATCCGCAAGCTTTACCTACCATTTTCTGTGCTAGGCTGTAGCCTTTGCCTGTATCAAAGGCTTGCTGGGGACGGGTGAAAACGGTGCTGTGTTCTAAACCTAGTGCAAGACGAGTTTTATCGGTGAGGGTACGTCCAATAAGTAGGGGGATGCGTCCACCTGCGCGGACTTCATCGAGGATGGTGTCAGGTTTGAGGGCAAAGGTGGAAATGACTTCGCCTGCTTCGTTGGTGATTTCGCCTTTGTAGGGATGGATGGTAATTACCATACCGGTTTCGAGTTTAGTGACATCGCACTGAATAGGCAAAGCACCGGCATCTTCTGCTGTGTTAAAGAAGATTGGCGCGATCGCACCACCTAAAACATAACCCCCAGCGCGTTTGTTTGGCACAAATGGTATATCATTTCCCATGTGCCACAATACTGAGTTGATGGCAGATTTACGCGAGGAACCTGTACCAACAACATCTCCTACGTAAGCTACAGGATGCCCTTTTTTCTTCAGTTCGGCAATGGTTTGTAAGCTTCCCGGTTGCCGTGACTCTAACATCACCAAGGCGTGTAAGGGAATATCCGGGCGAGTTGTGGCGCTTTGGGCGGGTGATAAGTCGTCGGTATTGGTTTCGCCAGGAACTTTAAAAACGGTGACAGTAATCGCTTCTGGAACTGTGGGGCGCATGGTAAACCATTCAGCTTCCGCCCAAGAGTCAATCACCCGTTTGGCGAAAGGATTGGTTTTAGACAACTCTAAAACATCGTGGTAAGCGTCATACACCAAGAGGATTTTGCTTAAGGCGTTGGCGGCGTAGGCGGAAATGGGTTCCTTTCCTTGTCCACCCATTACTAGAGGTGTTTCAGATGAGTCTGAGACGGATACAGTGGGAAATTGCAGCAAATCGATTAAAGATTGCACATTGTAACCACCTATCATTGTCCCTAACAATTGTACCGCTTCTATGCGCGAAACCAAGGGGCTGGTGATTTCCTTTTTAGCGATCGCGGTGAGAAATCCGGCTTTGACATAAGCTGCTGGATCAACACCAGGAGAAACGCGATCGCTCAATAAATGTAATAAGATATCCTCTTGACCCTTTGGCGGATTTTTCAGTAATTCACATAATTCTGAGGTTTGCTTCGCATCCAATGGTAAAGGAGGAATACCGAGTGCTGCTCTTTCAGCAACGTGTTTACGATATTGTTCTAGCATTTTTATATTCTCCATTGGGATGTTCTATCTTTAATTATGAAATTTTTAGGCAATCATTGGCTATAAAAGTTTAGCTTACTTTTCTGATGAAAGCCTTACTGGTAATCGGTTATTAGCAATTTTTTTTATACTGAAAGTTTAAAAAGTATGAGGCGAATAGAATTCGCTACTACACAAACAAAGTCCACCTCCGTGGACTAAGAGGAAATCAAGAATTTTTAACCCACGGAGGTGGGTTTCGTCTGTAAAGTTATTTGTTTATCCTCATACTCCCCCGATTTTAATCCCATTGAATTATGGTGGTCACAACTTAAATCTTTTTTACGCAGTTTTGCTCCGACTACAACAGAAATGGTTGATAACTTAATCTCAGTTGCGCTCGATTTAATAAATCCTCAACATTTAAGAAACTGGTTTGCTAGTTGCTGCTACTGTACCTCATAACAGCCGCAAATGCTGTAAGATATCTTGGCTTTAAAGAAGTGGCTAACTTGGTGAGTTACTTTAGCAAAAAATCTTGCGACTATTCCAAATATTGCACCCGCAATAATGGCAGAAATCAGCCCCCAAGTTGTGAGTGTCGGTATAGAGGGAGCGTGTCGGTATGCTGTATGATGCAAACCCAATAGTAAGGTTACTTGATTTCCAACGATCGCAGTAATTAAAGAAGGGAAAAGAGCATCGTAATAAATTCTACCAATTGCTAAAACTTCTAGACCAAATACAGTTCCAGCTAAGGGAGTGCCAAAAACTGAAGCGAATCCTCCACTGATACCCGCCGTTAATAAAATTTGCCGATTGGCTCCTTGAAAATGTAATATTTTAGTTAGCTGGTCTGCCAAAGAAGCACCCATTTGTAATGCTGTACCTTCACGACCTGCTGAACCTCCAAATAAATGTGTTAGGTCTGTTCCTAACAAAACGAGAGGAGCCATACGGAAGGGGATAACACTTTTGGAATTATGGATTTCTTCTAGTAAAAGGTTATTTCCAGCTTCTACAGTTTGACCAAAGTGATGACAAATCCAACCACTCAAGAAGCCACCAAGAGGCAGCAAGGCGATAATCCAACGATGCGATTCTCGCCAATCGTTTGCACATTCTAGTGATGCTAAAAGAACCGCAGAAGCCGTTCCAGCAAGAATGCCAACTACAACGAAAATAGGCAGCCATTTGATTAGGTGGGGTAAGGCAATAAAAGGTTCAAATTGACGTAGATGTATCATATTAATTCGTAATTCGTAATAGAGCCTCCGGCACGCTACGCGGTTTTCATGCCCAAAGGGCTGTACGTAATTCGCAATTAAATGGAGTTAGTTTGACGGTTTTCTAGCACAATTACAGGTATTGGACTGGCTTCTAAGACTGCTTGTGATACTGAGCCAATCAGCACTTTTTGCCAAGGTTGATTTCCGCGTTTTCCCATCACGATCGCAGTGACAGAATACTCCTCGGCAATGCGAATAATTTCTTCTGGTATTGCGCCTGTAACAGTCAAAAACTCATAGGTGATATCAGATAACAACTGTTTGCTTTGTTCTTTTATTTGTTGGATATCTTGCTGATTTGAAGTGTTAACTACATGCAAGACGATCGCTTCCCCGTTACTGCGGCGTGCTAAATCTGCTACTTTTGTTAAAACTTCTGTGGCTAAACTCGATGTATCCACGGCTGCCAGCAATACTGTACGAGTAGTAACTGTTACCTTGGTCGGGTCAACTTCGCCTTTGGTGAGCAATTTCGGGGCAAAAGTCATGGTTGCCCAAGCGCCTAATGGTGCTGTGATTAAAATTGAGAGAGCTGCGATCGCTAAAATTATCTCACCTCCGGCAATTCCTTGGGAGAGCGGTATTGCTCCAATGGCAGCTTGGACTGTGGCTTTTGCTGAGTTTCCTGGTAGCAGAAATAATCTTTCTCGCCAATTCCAATTACTACCCAATGTTGAGAGATACCAGCCCAACATCCTACCGATCAGTAAACCGATTGCCAGAATTATCATCCCAGGTAACAGAATCTTTTCTAATACTTGCAGTTGAATAGTTGCCCCTAACAAGACAAACAAAAAAATCTCTGCTACTATCCATAAACTGTCAAATCCGCCGCGTAATCTTCGAGCTAAGGGAGCATCTAATTCAATTAAGAAAAACCCCATCGCCATTGCAGCCAAATAACCAGAAAAGTAAGGCAAGGCATGAGCGGAAATTACTAGGAATAAAGCTAAACTGGCAGCAATCACAGTATCTTGAACAGTATTCTGAGTCCAGTTTTGTTTGATTAATAGTAAAACTAATAAATGTGCTGCTAAATAGCCAAACAATACTCCCAAGAATATTTGCATGATAATTTGGAATGGCAGCAATTGCAGAGCAGTCAAAGTCAATCCCCCAGGTAGGACAATCTGCTCAACACCTCCCTCACCTAAGAAACTTAGTAGTAGGCTGAAGACTAGTAATAGCAGCACATCTGATAAAGCACTACCAGTTAAAATTGCATCAGGAATTCCTTTAGTCACGCCCCAACCTAAACTTTTCAACCTGAGCATTCCTGGGACAATTACAGCCGGAGATTCAGCGCCAATTACACAGCCCAAAAGTAACCCAGTGGGAAAGTCAAATTTAAAAATTATCATAGCGGTAAGAGCGATCGCGATCGCTTCTGTTGCTGCTGGCAAAAACCCCAAACGTAGCGCTACTGTTCCCTGTTGAGCTAGCTTTTCTCGATCTAACCCCAGTCCGGCTTTCATTAAAATAATCATTACCGCCAAAGTTCTTAACTCATCAGCAGCACCCAGCACATCTTCACTGATGACATTCCGAACTTGGGGGCCAAGAATAATCCCCACTAAAATCATGCCAATTAAAGGCGGAGCTACTAAACGACGGGCAAGTTGACCCGCAAAAAAGCCCATCATTAAAATCCACAATATACTCGCTAACATCCCATGACTCCTTGAGGCGCAATTTGTAGATTTATACTTTCTACAGGGGAGTCAGGTAATGCATTTAGCCAAGCCCTACTCTCCCGCAGCAAGCAGAGAAAGTAGGAGCCATCAGCCTTTGAGTAATTATTTTTAGAACTGAAAAGGCGGTTTTGGCGAGCTCCATCGCCATTGATTTGATTGTAAATCAGTTACACCATTTTTGCTTTCAGTCGAATCAATATTTGTTTCTTTGAGTGATTAATAATAATCCAGCTAGCAATGCAAACAAGCTTCCAGCGATAAATGTCGCATCTGCTCCCAATGTTTGCCACAACCCACCAGCTAGCAAACTCGCAGGTAAAAGCGCTAATCCTACAGCCAAGTTGAGAAATCCAAAAGCAGTGCCGCGCAGATTTTCAGGTATACTATTTGCCACTAACGCCAAGAGCAATCCTTTACTCATACCCAAATGCAGACCATAAAGGGCAAATAATCCCCAGACTTGCCAAGCTGCTTGTACGAAGGCAAAACCCAGATACACTAGAGCGTATAAGAGAAATCCACCGACTAATAGCCAAAATCTACCCAAGCGATCGGAAAGTATTCCTATTGGGTAGGCGCTAAAGGAGTAAGCCATATTCATCACCATTAATGTTAACGGGATGAGTGAGGCAGAAATCCCTATTTGCTCGGCTCGCAACAACAAAAAGGCATTGCTAGAGTTTCCTAAATTGAATAGTAGCGCCACTGCTACGAGTACCCAATATTTTTGACCCAAACTGCGTAAAGCTTCCCATTGTAGAGGGTTGCTTCGGCTTACTTGAGTTTGCTTTGTTATCGGTTCTTTTACTCCTACAGTTAATAAAGCCACCGCCAAAAAACCAGGAATGAGTGCTAGCCAAAAAACGAGGCGGAAGTTGTTTTGGAAAGCAGCCATCAAGGTAAATGCTGCCAATGGCCCCAAGAATGCTCCGATAGTATCGAGAGATTGACGCAATCCGTAGGCTGCTCCGCGTACCTCTGGATTAGTGGAATCGGCAACTAAAGCATCGCGGGGCGCTACCCGAATTCCTTTGCCAATGCGATCGCCAAATCGAGCTATTAACACCCCAGTGGAACTGGTAGCTAGAGCAAATAGTGGTTTAACAAAGGTAGATAAGCCGTACCCAAATACCGCCAATCCCTTGCGATGTCCCAGGTAATCACTCAACGCTCCCGAAAAGATTTTCAAAACTGAAGCTGTTGCTTCTGCAATGCCTTCGATAATACCCACAGTCAACACATTCGCCCCTAAAACTGACACCAGAAATAAGGGCAATACAGAATTAATCATCTCAGAGCTAATATCTGTCAGCAGACTGACAAATCCCAATACCCAAACAGTGCGGGGAATTGTCTGGAAAAATTTGTTTTGTAGTTGCATATTTCCTGTTTATCTGACTGGCATTTACTACATATTTGCAGATTACGATTCAGGATTGAAGACTATAGAAAGAGCTAGTTGATAGAGTTGGCGGCGGGGAAGGGAGGTAAATTTTGCTAACTGACGGCTAGCTTGCGATCGCGATATTCCCTGACTAATTAACTGTTTCAATTCGGCTTTCAATTCCTCTTCTGTCAGTTGGGGCTGACTGGCTGGAATTCCTGCCACGACTAATGTATATTCACCTTGGGGTTCTCGTTGGCTGTAATGAGCGATCGCTTCGGCAACTGTCCCCCGCCAAAATTCTTCATACAATTTCGTTAACTCTCGACACAGCACAATTTGGCGATCGCTTCCCCAAACTTCTGCTAAATCTTGTAAAGTATCTCGCAAGCGGTGGGGCGATTCATAGAAAATCAATGTGCGAGATTCTGTTTGCAGAGATTCTAAATGTTCTTGTCTCTGTTGAGTTTTCGCCGGGAGAAAGCCTTCAAAGACAAATCGATCAGTTGGTAATCCAGCTGCACTCAAAGCAGTAATTGCTGCACTAGCGCCAGGAATAGGAACTACTGAAATCCCCGCCTCAATACAGGCTTTCACCAGTTCATATCCAGGATCGGAAATTCCTGGCATTCCAGCATCACTCACCAGAGCGATCGCTTTATCGTTAGTTAAATGCTCTAATAATTCTGGAATCCGGCTGGTACGATTGTGTTCGTGGTAACTCACTTGGGGAGTTTTAACTTGAAAATGTTGTAGTAGTTTCCCTGTGTGACGGGTATCTTCCGCAGCAATAATATCCACAGTCTGCAAAATTCGGACTGCCCGAAAAGTTATATCTTCCAGATTGCCAATAGGTGTGCCGACAACGTAAAGTGTTCTTGGTTTTGGATCGGTTTGCATGAGAAAGAGTTAGGAGTTTGTAGAGACGCGATTCATCGCGTCTGTGCTTTGTAGAGACGCGATTCATCGCGTCTGTGCAAGAAAGACAGGAGAGACGCGATAAATCGCGTCTGTACAAGAGTTAAAAATAATTACGAAACATATATGATATATGGTTAATCCAAAATCCAAAACTTGTACTGAGCGAAGTCGAAGTATCCAAAATCGAAAATCGGATCGTGGGTTATTTGTGGGTTTAGTAACCTTGGATTTGATTTACCTTGCTGACTCTGCCCCAAAGAATAATCAGAAGATTGTCGCTACTGACTATACTGTAGCGGCAGGTGGGCCAGCAACCAACGCAGCTGTGACTTTCAATTATTTAGGTAATCAGGCTACAGTCTTGGGTGTAGTAGGTTCTCACCCGATGACACAGCTAATTCGAGGTGATTTGGCAAATTACATTGCGATCGCAGACCTTGAGCCTACCACTGATTTAGCACCGCCTGTTTCCTCAATTATTGTCACTCAGTCCACGGGTGAACGGGCTGTGGTTTCGATGAATGCTGTCAAAACTCAAGCTAGCAGCGCATCTATCCCACCAGATATTTTGTCAAATATCAACATAGTACTGATTGATGGACATCAAATTGCGGTTAGTTATTCCATAGCTCAAATGGCTAAAGCTCAGAATATCCCAGTCGTAATTGATGGTGGTAGTTGGAAACCTGGATTTGAGCAAATTTTGCCATTTGTGGATTATGCCATCTGTTCGGCTAATTTTTGTCCCCCTAACTGCCAGACTGGAGAAGACGTTTTTGCCTATCTGGGTGGATTTGACATTCCTTACATTGCCATTACCCACGGGCAAAAACCAATTGAATACTTGAGTTGCACTAAAACTGGTATCGTAGATGTGCCGCAAATACAAACGGTTGATACATTGGGGGCTGGAGATATTTTCCACGGTGCTTTTTGTCATTACATTCTCCGGGAAAGTTTTACTGATGCGCTGGCGCTAGCAGCTAATATTGCTGCTGATTCGTGTAAATTTTTTGGCACTCGGCGCTGGATGAATTTAAAAAGCTAAATTATACAAGGTCAAATTTAATGAAAGACTTACAAGAAATATTAGCGATCGCTCGTGATATCGGTTGGGGCGCAGCAGATATACTGCGATCGTATTACCACGGCACTGCAAAAGACCCTAATTTAGACATACAATATAAACAAAATGAGCCTGTTACCGTTGCCGATGTAGCTGTGAGTCAATATATTTTGCAGAAACTACAAGCAACTTTGGGTAACGAAGATTTTGCTTACATCAGCGAAGAAACTTATCAATCGCCAATGGGCGCACACCCTTCTGCCCCTTGGGTATGGATAATTGACCCTTTGGATGGTACACGAGACTTTATCGAAAAAACTGGAGACTATGCAGTTCACATTGCTTTAGTCAAGGAAACACGCCCAGTTTTAGCAGTGGTAGCAGTACCAGAAACAGAAAAATTATATTACGCTACCAAAGGTAAAGGGACATTTGTAGAAACCCGTAACGGATCTGTTCCTTTACAAGTGTCATCAGGTAAACGAGTTGAGGATTTAACTTTAGTTGTTAGCCGCTCTCACCGCAACCAACGCTTAGATTATTTACTACAAAACTTACCCTGCCAAAATCAAAAATCTGTGGGTAGTGTAGGCTGCAAAATTGCCACCATTGTCGAGCAACAGGCAGATATCTACATTTCCCTTTCCGGCAAGTCTGCGCCCAAAGACTGGGATATGGCAGCACCAGAACTGATTTTAACCGAAGCTGGTGGTCAGTTTACTCACTTTGATGGCACTCCGTTGCAGTATAACACTGGTGATATCAATCAATGGGGAGGTTTGCTGGCTAGTAATGGTGAATATCATGAATTACTGTGCAAGGAAGCAGAAAAGACCTTGGCACAGTTTGACCATAGCTAATAGGGCATTTGAGGACGAGTATTTTTTAATTTTGTGTTTAAAACAGTTATGCATGTTATGATTGCACCCACTACCGATAATAATCTTTACCTTTAGTCCACAGTTGAATTTTCAAAGACTAAATACCTGAGCGATCGCTAGTTAAAACCGATTTCCTGTTGAAAATGTAACTTTCATAGTACAAACAACAAAATCCCTTCATTGGCAGGTATGCAAACCTGTTGTAATGGTTTTACTTAGGGATAAAATTCACCATTAGACGATATTCAAAGGCGGATGGCTGTGCTACACTCATGGACATAAAGATTATTTTCGGTTGAGTAACTAGTTTTGATTTCTAAAAACGTCTCTCCGAATTTAACTCTCTACACTCCCTGAATTCGGAGATTTCTATGTCAATTTACGTCGGGAACCTGTCCTATCAGGTTACAGAAGAGGACTTAAAGCAGGCTTTTGCAGAATACGGAACAGTAAATCGTGTTCAACTACCCACAGATCGGGAAACAGGCCGGCCTCGTGGGTTCGCTTTTGTGGAAATGGAATCAGACACACAAGAACAAGCTGCCATTGATGCACTTGATGGTGCTGAATGGATGGGACGTGACTTGAAAGTGAACAAAGCTAAACCTCGTGAGGATAGAAGCAGTTCTCCTCGTGGTAACTGGAGTGGTGGTAATGCCCGCCGCAACAACAATCGCTACTAAAGTCGATTCCTAAAAGTTTCACATTTAGAGTCTCCAGCAGGTAAAGCCAAAGGCCGCACTCTGCTGGAATATTTTTTTATATCTAGCCTTAAACTATTCATCCACATAACGCAGAAATGAGAAGTACTCATATTTGATTTTTGAAAAAACTCAGTATAATTCAAAGAGCCTTTCTTTCTCTTGCTTGTTGCCTCGCTATATAAATATAGGACTCCTATTTGATTTCTTTTCTGAAAAAACTCCGTACATCTCGAAAAGGTTAATTCACTACTCCCTACTCCCTACCTACGCAAATAATTTCATTTATCAAGTCAGATTCCTATATATCCTTCCTCTGTACCCATAAAGTATTGTAGATATCGTTAGTCTGCAATCCTTGGCTCTGGATTTTGAAAAAAATGTTACGACTTTATCATTTATTACTAGGTTCTATCTTAGTGGTATCAGTACCTCTGGGAGCAAAATTTATTCTTCCTCAATTTTCTCCGCCCAAAGCGATAAAACCTCCTACCGTTGCTAAACTTCCCAATCCTAAAGAGGGAAATATCTGGCAGAAAATCCTGGGAAACACTGCTGTTCCAACTAACTGGCAAGTTGCAGCTTGTGAAGGAAATGCACCTTTGTTGTGTATCTCTTCCAAAGGGGAACGTTTAGGTACAGTTGAGATTAATGTTTACCCATTAGCAAACAATGAAGATTTTCAAAAGAAACTCGTAGCAGCTGGTATTACACCTGGTTCTCAAGCGGACTATCAAAATCCTAAGTATCAAACCCAGGTATTATCAGCACTCAAGGCTTGGGTTACAGAACACTACGCTGCTTTTGAGAAAGATCGTCAGACTGAATATGGAAGAGAGATTACTTTCTCAACCTACCCACCGCAACAAGTACCGATTGGCAAGCTTCAGGGTATCCGCTATGGGTTCGCCGGACTTAAGCAAAAAGGTGGAGTACAAGAGCAACATATCGGTCATGTTGCTTTTGATGGGACTAGAATTTACGTAATTACCACTGCATTTGACACAGGTTCGCAAACAGGTAAGTTTGATAAACTAGAAAACTTAGCTATTTTTCAACCTTACTTGTATGCGATCGCAGCAGATTTGCGTTTACCGCAGTAGAAATTGGAGATTAGGTATCATATCAAGTTCGGGTGATTACTTATAATAAAATTTATCAATGTAGGTTGGGTTGAACGGCAGTGAAACCCAACATAAATAAGGATCAGCGTGTTGGGTTTCGTTCCTTAACCCAACCTACAGATATCATAAGTATTTAACCGAACCTGATATAAGCTAAATCTCAGCCACCGCCCGTTCAATCAAGCGACGTGCTAAAGTTTGCGTACCAGTGTGTTCATAATAATTTGTAGATACATCCAAGAACGCAGCCAGGTAGTCTAACTTGTCATCAGCAACATCGACAAAACTGTGTAAATTGCTAACTACCTTGTGTGGCGTTAAATTATTCGCACTGACAATACCATTCATCCAGCCTTTAACTGAGTCAAAGCTTTCACCGATAAAGTTGAGTTTACTACCAGCATTGTTCCCTGGAATTACATCTTTGATGTTTTGGAAAGTCGAATTTTGTTCTAACTCTTGTGGATTTGTTTGATTAAGCCCAGATATGGCTTTGCTAATGAAATCTGGGCCCAAAGGTATCAAACCATCAACACAAACTAATGCCACCATGCGGATGAGCGACTCACCACTATACTCACCTAAAGAGGCGACAAAATCGCCAATACTGTCTCCAGGAATGCCGTTAATTTGGCAAAAGGCTACCAACTCAGCCACTAATTTTAATGTCAAATCGATGGTTTGGGCTTTGTCTGCTTTGGGAGTGACAGAGTTTAAAAAACCCAAAAAAGGAATTTTTTCACCGACTTTGTTAGCTAAAGCGGCTGCACCAAGGGCTTTATCTGTACCATCAACGGTTTGATATAACCACAAGGCTGTTTGGTATCCTTGGGATTTGTCATTGAATAAATAAATTGCTCGTTCACCAATTTGCTGAATTAAATCTTCGTCGTCTTCGCCAGTGACAGTTTTAATGGTGTTAACAAAGCCGACGGTATTTTGCCACTCCCCAGGAGCAACAAAATCGAGGGACTTCAACATAGAAATGGTTAAGCCGCCAGTTGGTAATTTATCAACCAACTCAACAATCGATTTGCTCACAAAAATCTCCTTACTTAGTTTTTGTTATATTCAATGTCGGCAATTTCGCTCATTTCAGTTTGGCTAGACCATTAAGATTAAACTTCTCTAACCAATCTGCGCGATCGCTAGCTGTAAATGACGGATTGCGAGAAAGTGCTTTTACTTGGTACTTACCTACTAAAATTGCAGTTTGCGTCTTACCAACTTCTATTGCGGGATAACCGCCAATTTTTTTGGTGCTTTTTGAGAACTTGGCTGCTGCATTAGGTGTACTTGTGGTATCAGAAATAGATAGCAACGCTAGTTCTTTACCGCCTTTTCTCAACTTCGCTTCAGCAAAGCCTTTTTTCTCTTGAGTATAGACGCGCTGGTAGCCATCACCTGAATCAGGGAAAAGTTTATTAAATTCGCTACCCTGAGTTGCAGTTTTAGCCACAGCAACGTTTTTCTGTTGAGTGCTTTCTTTTTGCGCTTGGTCAAAACGTCCAGGTGCTTTTGGACTACAGCCTGTTGTCAGTAGTACCACTGACAGCAATAAAGCGGCTACTACCCTATGCCCACGTTGTAAAATCATTCTTGGCTTCTCCCTATACTTGAGCTTTGAGGCAATTATCTGCGCTGCTAGCAATTATTACCCGTAAAATTTACTTTTTGAAATTATTACTTAAATTCTGAATTAATGAACGTTAACCAATGCAAAAACGCCCTCCCTTTTGGGAGAGCGTCTTTTGGTTATAGATAATCGTAGAGAACGTGTCTCAGATTATG
>NZ_JAYGHE010000069.1:0-22640 GCF_034931145.1 Nostoc sp. UHCC 0252
ATATTTTTCTTTGGCAAATGTATCATCAACTAACCGATTATTTTTTAAAGGGCAATAATAAACTTTTTCTAAACTATCAATATAAAGCATTAAACTATGTACGGCATACCATGTATCCATCAAAACAGTATCAAATGGTAAAAGCTTATGCTATACAAGGTTTTTCAGCATATCTTTCACATGGTCTATCTTGGTTTTACCATCGACATCAGGATTAAAAATGCGGTAATCTATTACCCAAAATCTTTGAATAATAGGGTTGACATACACGCAACTAACTACACCAATACCTTTGAGGACACCATGCTCATTACCACTATATTGTCTCCTAACTATTTCTATTTCTTCAGAATATCTTTTATCTAAAACGCTATCATCAAATATTATGTAACCATTGGTATCAGGCTCAACCACCTCTTTCACGTTATCCCATAGTAACCGAGGTGTTAACTTTTCTCTTTTCAAATAATAGTTAATTGCATCATGGCTAATATTCTCTAAATGCTCTGCCAAATTGGTCATCGTATAATTAATTTGACTACTTAATAAGTATTGGCAGTAATTAAGTTTAGTAAATCTCATTACCGTAAGCAACATTTATCTCATACAACCTCTACCTATCTTCTCATGAATATTTCCTGCTTTGCTTCCAATACACCGACTTTTATTACGAATACAAGGATTTCGGAATCAAATGTAAATAATACCTATGTACTATCAATTAGCGATCGCTCTGTGCCAGTTGCGTAAGTCCTGTCCTGATTAGTTTAAATTCTTCCGCGTTGTTAGGCTTAAATCTATCTCGTAAAATTGAACCTGAATTACAAGAAAATAGTGATGCTGATTTTTCTAATCATCAACAATGGAATCATGAATCCGGATGGAAAAATACTTTAAATAATTTGCATCTCATTGCCCAACCACTATTACTATTTTGGTTGATTTATCCCTGGATACATATTTTCCCCAATTCTAATTTATTGCTGGGATTCAATCAATTAATTAGTGCAATGAATCAATTTAAACCCTATTATGCTTCTGGATAATTTCACTTAGTTACTACTTGCTTATCCCGGAAAGTGACAGAAGCTGTTTAGTGGCGATCGCCCCTTATGGATGTAAAGAAAGCTTGCGATTTCTTAGGAGAGGGATATACGTCAGTTGATAGCTAATACGATACAAACTTGCTACTTGAGCAGCAGTAGGCATTTTAGTTAATGACGGCAAAATTCCGAATTACGAATTAGTAATTAGTCAAACACCTACTTCTAATAATAAAGCTTCCATCGCTTCCCAAGAAAGTCCCTGTTGAATATAACGGGGTGCTTCAGGATTATAAGGACTGGCTACTCGATCAATATTAAGGATGTTTGCCCCATCTGGTAGAACTGGTACATCTGCATCAAATGCCGTTGGACGCATCAAAGAACTAGAAAAGCCTTTGAAAATCGCAATTGTATCTTCCTCATCGGCAATTTCCACCGTTAAAATTAAGACTTCTTGGGGGCGTTTAGCAGTGTATTGTTCCAGTCGCTTACCAATGGAATTCATTTTTTTAAAATATAGAGGTATGGTGGTGCAGCGATAGTTACTGTGGTGTGGCTGAACGTCCCTGCTTGCCCAGCTTAATCAGAACAAAATAGCTTAAGTAAACCACATAAATTATTAAACTAGTTATACCAAGAAAACCTAAGAACTCAGCTTTGCTATTAGCATGGAAATATTCTTTGAATAATAACGGAACCTCGAACCAGACGCGACAATAGGCAGTCTTCATCACATTGGCAGAAAAAGCACAACCCAAAAATGGAATAAAGGCTAGTGTACCCAAAATACAATAAACGGTTGTAGCCCAGCGCCAAGAGGTAAAAATAAATTTCAAAGCGCCAGTGGTTTGATACTCAATTTCATCGTTGATATCTACCCAGAACCACAACGAAATTGGGATCAAAATCTGAGCCATCATTCCAGAGAGAAAGCTGACTGGATATTGGGCAATCATTAAGTAAATTGTGATTGCCACCAGACTTGATACTCGCCAGTATATAGTCAATAAGCGTTGTACACCTTCCACTTTTTGTACAAATGCCCAAATTAGAAGAATTAGTGGAATGATTACCAGGAATAATACTGCTAGTCGGTAATCAATCCAGACGAAAGGGCGAAACCAAATATCATAGTCCATAGTTTTTCTCAAGCGATAAATAAAAAATTTCTAACTCAGAGCAAGTATCCATAACTGACAAAACTGTAAGCTATTAGCTAGCTAGTAGTCCATCTATATTACAAACAGTTTAATCAAAGCACAAAATCTAGCCTTAAGGCCGCGCTTTAACTTCTGTGTGCAAGCAAGTGACTACCCAACTTATACTATTTTTCACGTAATTTATCCTATAAACACGTTTGTAGGGGCATACAGATGTACGCCCCTACAGCCAATTCACGCGTTGCAAAGATTTTTGGAAAAGGTATTACATGGTAAATTTTTTAATTTACTTCCCTAAATCTTTCTATTTGGCAAAAAAAAACAAGCAACTCAAAGATTCTCAACTTAGATTTTGCACTTACCTAATAGTAGCGTCAGGGAGCTTGTTAAAAACCCACCCAGCAGCTATACACTTGATACTCGCCCAGAAAACCCCAATTTTGGATGTAAAGGTTGTTTTTAAGATAAAAATTCTCAAAGTTTAACCTTGATACATGCGTAATTCCACACATTTCACCAATTTTTTCCCCATTGGAGAAAATTATGAAAGGGGAAGAGTACGGTTTTAGCCGGAAGTAGCGTAAAAGTGCGAAATTTCAGTAAGTAAATCCTGTTGCTTGGTGAAAAACAAGCAAAAAATTCACTTGTTTGAATTTTTAGTCGTCATAAACACGGCATTCAATTGCATCTGGGTTGTCATCACAATACTGTTCTAGAGAATTTTTTGGCTTGCTTTGGCGCTTGTGGGAAGCTTCGGCTTGCAATTCTTCTACTGCATCCCAAGCAGCAGCACATTCTGGTGAGTTGCTACCGCTAACGTCACAAACAGTACGGGCTTGTTCTACTTCTTCTTGGATTTTGTCTTGGATATCGCTCTTTGCTGTTTCTTGGATGTTGGTCATTGCTTTAGTCTCGTTGTGTGTTGTTAATACTAGTATAGAAAAACTTCAGAAATGGCAGATTTTAGCTTGATTACTAACCATTCTAACCACTCAGCTATTAAGTTAGTACTTTAGCCTATTGATTTATAACCAATACAGTAGACTGCCGCATCTATAATGCATTCATCTTTATTTTTTAAGATTTTGTGGAATCAGTACCATAGATAAACAATCATACAATATATTTAGATGCATCTATTAAAGAATGACAACCTCAGCTTCTTAGCATGGAGGAGACAGGCTGGCACTAATTCTTGTAGGATGCAATTCTTCCCAAAATAAAAGATCAAAACCTAGTAGCCTAAAAAGAGAAAGAAGCTCAAAACTCATGGCAGACCAAATGCAGTGGGCAAACGCCCTATCAACCCGTCATTCTTTAGAAGCCGCCGTTACAGATGTGGTGGAACGAGCTGTCTCGTCGTTAACAGCACCTGCGGATCTAGGACTGGTATTCATTTCGTCTGCTTTTGCGAGTGAGTATTCCCGATTGTTACCCCTGTTAGCTGAAAAACTTGCTGTACCAGTGCTAATTGGCTGTAGTGGTGGAGGTGTAATTGGGACGGCAGTTAATGGAGAAACCCAAGAACTGGAAGCTGAACCAGCTATTAGCTTGACTTTAGCACATCTTCCAGGGGTGAAGGTTCAAGTTTTTCATGTTGTTGCCGAAGAATTACCTGACTTAGATAGTTCTCCAGATGCTTGGGTTGATTTGATTGGTGTACCACCATCACCGACACCCCAGTTCATATTGCTGTCTAGTTCTTTCGCTTCTGGAATCAACGATTTGTTGCAGGGATTAGATTTTGCTTATCCAGGATCGGTGATAGTGGGAGGACAGGCTAGCGGTGGAGGTATGGGTGGCCGTGTTGCTCTTTTTTGTAATGAGACTGATGGCGAGGAATGCCAAAGCCTGTATCGTGAGGGTACTATCGGTATAGCTTTAACTGGCAATATTGTTTTGGAAACGATTGTTGCTCAAGGATGCCGACCGATTGGCAAACCATTGCAAGTTACAAAAGCCGATCGCAATATTATCTTAGAGTTAGATGAACAAGTGCCGCTAGTGGTGTTGCGAGATTTGATTGCCAGTCTCAGCGAACACGAACGAACTTTAGCACAGCACTCTCTGTTTGTTGGCGTGGCGATGGATGAGTTTAAGCTAGCTTTGCAACAGGGAGACTTTTTAATTCGTGGTATTCTTGGGGTTGATCCAGCAGCTGGGGCGATCGCAATTGGCGATCGTGTTCGTCCTGGTCAAAGGCTGCAATTCCATCTCCGCGATGCCCAAGCCTCGGCTGAAGACCTAGAATTACTCCTCCAAAGTTATCAAACCCAACGCGAATCTGAACCCTCTGCCGTAGCTGCCTTAATGTTTGCTTGTCTGGGACGAGGCGAAGGACTTTATGGTAAACCCAATTTCGATTCTGAACTATTTCGCCGCTACGTCGGCGATATTCCTGTAGGCGGTTTTTTCTGTGGTGGTGAAATTGGCCCTGTTGGTGGCAGAACATTTTTACACGCTTATACTTCCGCATTTGGAATTTGTCGCCAAAATCAATTATGAGTTATGACTCTGGCAATTTTGGATTTTGAATTTTAGATTTTAGATTAACCCCATACCCCATATTTTTAGTAAGGTAGCATAGCTGTGCTACCCTACTAAGTTTACAAATAATTTTGGAAATACTTTAGTCTTTACCTGTCTTTCTATATAGCAATCCTAAATCATTCGTGAACAACGAGATCCCCGACTTCTCTAAGAAGTCGGGGATCTGAGTCTTGTGATTTTCACAAATCAAATAGGATTGCTATATTTGCAGGTATATATCAAGATAAACGTTTTGAATAGTTATATTTATAGACAGTTATATTTCTGGTATAGACAAGTTTAAATATTAATTTATACCTTGTTTTTTCTAACAAAAAGTTTCATGATTGATTCAGAAAGCACTTAGTTATCGGAGAACTAATAATGCAAATATACTTCATTATTCTTTCTGGATATTAGCCAAAGATATCTGATATTGATCTGAATTTTATTAATGTTGGAGTTTAAATAATCCAATGCTAGAAGGATGGATTCAAATTGCATTAACGCTACTAATTGTAGTAGCGATCGCTCCATTTTTGGGGCGGTATATGGCTCGTGTATACCTAGATCAAAGTACTTTTCTCGACCCAATTTTGAATCCGATTGAGCGAGTACTTTACGCTTTAGTTGGTGTTAAAGCCAAAGAAAATATGACGGGCTGGCAGTATGGGCGGGCAATTCTATATAGCAACGTAGCAATGGCGTTGCTGATTTTCTTGATAATCATGAATCAAGGATGGTTGCCCCTCAATCCCACGGGGATAAATGCCCCAACTTGGGACACAGCGCTGCATACTACTATTTCTTTTATTACTAATACCAACCAGCAACACTATTCTGGTGAAACCTACATGAGCTATGGCAGCCAAATGTGGGGACTTGGCTATCATATGTTTACCTCTGCTGCGACTGGTTTGGCGGTAGGCATTGCTTTTATTCGAGGATTGACTGGGAGATCGTTAGGCAATTTTTATGTAGACCTAATTCGCTCGATTACCAGAATTTTGCTGCCTATTTGTGTTGTGGGTGGCATTGCCTTGATGGCGGCTGGTGTTCCAGAAACATTGGGGGGTGCGGTTGTATTCCCTACTTTGGAAAATCCGAATGTTAGTCAAGCGATCGCTCGTGGCCCTGTTGCTCACTATGAAATTATCAAAGAATTAGGGGAAAACGGCGGCGGCTTTTTCGCCATCAACTCGGCACACCCCTTTGAAAATCCCAACGGATTTTCTAACTTAATTCAAATTGTGGCGATGCTTTCGATTCCCACTTCCCTAATCTACACTTATGGGTTGTTTGCGAATAACACTAAGCAAGCTTGGTTAGTCTATGGCATGGTTGGTGTACTGTATGTAATATTTATCATCGTCACTGCCATTGGTGAATACAACGGTAATCCGGCTGTGAATGCACTGCTGGGTAGTCAGCAACCAAATTTAGAGGGAAAAGAAGTCCGGTTTGGTTGGGCACAATCTGCATTATTTGCCGTAAGTACAACTGGTACTATGTGCGGCGCAGTCAATAGTTTACACGACTCCTTCATGCCTAACGGCGGTTTTATCACCCTTTCTAATATGTTCTTGCAAATTATTTGGGGTGGACAAGGTACTGGAACTGCTTATTTGTTTGCTTACCTGATTCTGGCTGTGTTCGCTACAGGGTTGATGGTAGGACGCACACCAGAATTTTTGGGACGCAAGATTGAGAAACGCGAGGTTGTGCTTGCTAGTTTCTTGCTTTTGCTGGTTCACCCGATCGCAATTATGATTCCCGCAGGTATCACCTTGGCGTTTCCCGATCAACTAGCAGGAATTAGCAATCCCGGCTTTCACGGTTTTGCTCAAGTCATCTATGAATACGCCTCAGCTACTGCTAACAACGGTTCTGGCTTTGAAGGTTTAGGTGATTCACAACCGTCTCCTTTGGCGATGTCTGCGACGGATGCAAAAACCACTGCAACTGCTTTGTGGTGGAACTTGAGTACCTGTTTTAGTTTAATTGCTGGACGCTATATTCCAATTCTGGGTTTGCTGTTTTTAGCAGATAGTATGTCTCGTAAGCAAGCTGTTCCTTACACAACTGGTACATTGCGAACCGATACCGGACTATTTATAGGCGTTACCGCAGGCGTGATTTTAATTCTGGGCGCACTTACATTTTTCCCCGTGCTGGCATTAGGCCCCATCGGTGAAGCCTTTTTTATTGCCAAAGGTATTGGTTAGGGAGTGGGGAGTAGGGGAGAGTTAGCCCGCATTTCTCACTCTTCTCAAGGCGTTTGATGGAGCAGAAGAGAAGTAATGAGTAATGAGTAAAAACCTAGAACGGCAAAACTAACTGGAGAGGTGAGACTAAAGGCTTAATTACGTATGCGTCTTAGAAAATATCAAACGAGTTTACTATGTATGCTTCCAACCTACCTCTAGCAAGTTTTACCGCTCTAGGTAAAAACTTCTTACTTCTTACTCATTACTTATTACTTCTCCCCGGCACTTGCACAGGCTTTAAGAGGTATGGTGAGAAATCCGGGTTAGAACACCATTCATCGACCTCGGAACACCGTTCATCGAGTTCGGAACACCATTTACCGACCTCGGAACACCATTCATCGACCTCAGAACACCATTTACCGACTTCGGAACACCATTCATCGACCTCGGAACACCATTCATCGACCTCGGAACACCATTCATTGACCTCGGAACACCATTCATCCATCTGATCGTTCCATGTCCAATGCCCAATGTCTTATTCCCAAGATTTAATGTATGCCAATTACTACTGATTCTCCCTCCTCCCGTATTGGATCTGAAACTCGTGACTCGCGCAAACACACCTCAAAAGCCGATATGCGGGGACTTTACCAGAGGGCAATTCGTGAGTCATTTATTAAGCTCGATCCGCGAGTTACTGTCAGAAACCCAGTGATGTTTGTTGTTTGGGTCGGGACAATTGTCACCTTTCTTGTTACCCTTAACCCAAATTTGTTTGGCACAATTCAGGCAGATATCAACCAACAACGCTTGTTAAACGGGTTGATTACCTTTATTCTCTTTTTCACTCTCGTTTTTGCCAACTTCGCGGAAGCTGTAGCTGAAGGACGCGGTAAAGCACAAGCTGATTCACTGCGATCGACGCGATCGGATACGATCGCTAACAAAATCCTCCCTGATGGTTCGATACAACAAGTCAATTCTACGGAACTGCGGCGGGGCGATTTGGTAAAAGTGATTGCAAATAATATGATTCCCGCCGATGGGGATGTAATTAAAGGCATCGGCTCGGTGGATGAGTCTGCAATCACTGGAGAATCTGCCCCGGTATTGAAGCAACCAGGTACAGATATTGCCAGTTCAGTCACAGGAGGTACACGCCTACTATCTGATGAGTTGACAATTCGCATTAGTGCCGATCCTGGGCAAGGCTTTATCGATCGCATGATTTCCCTGGTAGAAGGTGCAGAACGTAGCAAGACTCCCAACGAGATTGCTTTGACGGTATTGTTGGCAGTGCTAACGCAGGTATTCTTGATTGTGGTGGCAACTATGCCTCCATTTGTTGGCTACATCGCCAGCTTTATCAGCACTGCTTTTGGTGTTGAGGCGGGGAACAGTTTGCGGGCGGGTGCTAGCGTTGCTATTCTAATCTCGCTACTGGTAGCTTTGATTCCCACAACTATTGGTGGTTTGCTCAGTGCGATCGGCATTGCAGGGATGGATAGAGTTGCTCAATTCAACGTCATTGCTACCTCTGGTCGAGCCGTAGAAGCTTGCGGCGACATCAATACCTTGGTGCTGGATAAGACAGGCACGATCACCTTGGGGAACCGGATGGCTGATCAGTTTATTCCTCTGGATAATCACTCAATTAAAGATGTGGCGCAAGTCTCCCTGGCTGCTAGCTTGTTTGATGATACGCCAGAAGGCAAGTCAATTGTGATATTGGCAGAAAAGTCTCAGGCTGCGGTAGATTTCAATATGGACAAAGCCGAAGGTGTGGAATTTTCCGCGAAAACCCGGATGAGTGGCACGAATCTACCCGATGGCAAACAAATTCGCAAAGGTGCGGTGGATGCAATTAAGGGATTTGTCCGTTCTCGTGGTGGTAACGTTCCTGATGATATAGATGCAGCTTATGAGCGAGTTTCCCGGTTAGGCGGTACACCTTTAGCTGTTTGCCAAGATGACAAAATTTATGGTGTCATCTACCTCAAAGATATTGTGAAACCTGGTCTGCGGGAACGATTTGACCAACTCCGCCGCATGGGTGTTAAGACGATCATGCTCACTGGTGATAACCGGATTACCGCTTCGGTAATTGCTGAAGAAGCTGGGGTAGATGATTTCATTGCCGAAGCGACTCCAGAAGACAAAATTGAGGTGATTCGCTCCGAACAATCTCAGGGGAAACTGGTGGCGATGACTGGGGATGGTACTAACGATGCCCCTGCTTTGGCTCAGGCAAATGTGGGTGTAGCAATGAACTCTGGAACGCAAGCTGCCAAAGAAGCTGCTAACATGGTGGACTTAGATTCTGATCCCACAAAGCTAATTGACCTAGTAACCATAGGTAAACAGTTGTTAATTACTCGTGGAGCCTTGACAACATTCTCCATTGCTAACGATATTGCCAAGTATTTTGCGATCATTCCGACTATCTTTGCGGCGGCTGGCATCGGCGCACTTAATATTATGGGATTAAAGAGTGCCCAGTCTGCGATCGTCTCGGCGCTGATTTACAATGCTTTGATTATTCCGGCATTAATTCCGCTAGCACTCAAAGGAGTAAAGTTTTTACCTTTAACAGCAGATCAACTGCTACGTCGCAACATCTTGATCTTTGGTCTTGGTGGTATTGTTGCTCCCTTTATTGCTATCAAACTGATAGATATTATTTTACCTTTGTCTTAATTTACTATGAAACCTGTTCAGATCCGACGCACAATTGCTACATCCCAAGTATTAGAAGAAATAACTGATATCTGGTGTGAATGGCGTAGACAAAAGCTGCCACTGTATTTGTTTCTGGCGATGTGTTTCAACCTAGTGGTTGCACCTGTAGTCTATGCGGCTACTGGCGAACAACTTTCCCGCAGTCAATCTTGGGGATTGGGATTGTTAGGAATGGTGACGCTAGGGCTTTGCATCTATTTATTTTTTGTAATGTTTGTACCGGAGAAATTCTAATGAGTTTTGCACGTGAAGCTAGCAGGGCTATTCGTTCTACCTTGGTACTCTGGGTTATTGGGGCGATTATTTATCCTTTTGGGATGATTGCCATTGGGCAGATTGCGTTTCCCTTTCAAGCAAATGGTAGTCTACTGACAAGTAACAACGGTCAAGTTGTCGGTTCTGCTTTGATTGGTCAACCCTTTATTAGCGATCGCTATTTTAACAGTCGTCCCAGTACCACCGGCTACAGCACAGCCGACCCAAAAAATGATGACGCGGGAGTTTTGAAAACCGGGGTTTCTGGCGCTAGTAACTTGGCTCCCAGTAATCCCGCATTACTGGAACGCATCAAAGGTAAAGATGATCCAGACCCCAGCAAGAAAATTGAAGGTGACTTCAATCGTTTGAAAACCGCAGGTGTGCAGCCGACTGGTGATTTAGTCTACACCTCTGGTTCCAGCCTTGATCCTCACATTACTCCCGAAGCTGCGATCGCGCAAGTTGCACGAGTAGCTAAGGCGCGGGGAGTTCAGCCAAACCAACTCGAAACTTTAATTGCTCAAAATACTGATGGTCGTTTTCTCGGCATCTTTGGCGAACCTGGAGTTAATGTATTGAAGCTAAATTTAGCCCTCGATCGGGTTAATAAATAAAGGTATGGCAAATAGTAGAGACGAGTAGTTTTGCAACTCTACTGTTCAGATCAGAATTATCATCTAAGACTCAAATACCCAATTTATTAAATAAGTTGGGTATTTGATTTTTAATAAACTATTAAATAAGCCTATATCTCTAAATATATGCTTATTTCAAATAATCTAATCTATTTTATATACCTGTAAAATATATCTATAAAAAAATATTTTTTTATATAAAAAACTGCATAATATTAATAGAATTAAAAAGTTTTTTATGCTTAAAAATAACAAAACTTTAGAGCCAAGCTTGTTTGGTGTTTTAATCCAAGCTAATAGCGTTTACTGCGGCATTCATTTAACTGAAATTCAGTTGCCCAATCAATGCGCTTTTCTAGGAATTTTAAGACATAACCAAGTCCTTTCACTAACAGATAATCCTACTATTTTCGCTGGTGACTACATTTTAGCTATAACAACCCATCCGATGATGATTCCTGCTCTAAAAGTCACTCTTAAGAAAGTTCATTCTGTTTACTATTCCCTTAACAGTTGCTTGTTAGAAGCTCGACCAATTCCAAAAACCGAGATAGAAACCAAGCAAAGCAGTAGTTCTCATTATTCCCTTAAGACGTTTAATTTCGATTAACTTTACTGAACCTGAGTCTGACTAACTAAAGATTTTTAATATGACTACTTCGGGGCTTTTTCAAGTTTATATATCCGCCCAAAAAAGTGTTCATCAGTCTACCCTGATTGAACCAAACCTGGCAAATACAACACAAAATTACACCAAACCCCAGGGCGGAGATATTCCTTTTGTAGCAGTGCTTTTGGCTCACATCTCCTTCATGATTGTTTGGGGAACCGTCCTTTATCTCGTTTCATCTGTCTGCAAAGCACTAGAAGATCCTTCAGGAAATGCAGTGCAAGATAAAGACAATACAGTAAGCATCAAATATTTACAGCAACATCCCTGTAAAAACTGCCATTTTTTTCATAAAAACTCTTATCTAAAGTGTGCAGTAAATCCTGATATTGCTCTAACTAAAGAAGCGATTAATTGTTCTGACTATAGTCCTAAATAGTTAAGAAATAAAAAAATAAAAGTTTTCATTTGAAAAACCTGGGAAAGTTTTATGAAACGAAAAGAAACTGTATTTGTTATTCCAACTCATCGATTGAGAGATGTAGCACAGACAATCGAAAAGTATGATGATAATTTCAGGGCAAATGGTCATGCTCTAAAAATTATCATCTTTGATGATTCCAGCAAGGTAAAATCTAGAAATGGTGTCAAATCTAGCGAAATTCTCGTATAGCTGTAAGCTTTGTTAGGTTGCATTATCTTGCGACGATCGCCATTAAGCAGACTGTGCTTCTGTGAAAAGTAGCAGAGTTCTTATCCAACGCAAAGGAACAGCCTACAGATCAGCCTCCTGCCAGTGACAAGCGATATTTTTGCTGCAATTCCAAGCTAAGAATACAGACAATCAACCACACTAAACCTACGGCATAACCGGCTGTCACATCAGTCAGCCAATGTACTCCCAGATAAAGCCGACTAAAACCGATCGCAGCAATTAAAACAATAGTTAAGGCATAAATCCGCAAGCGCCATTCAGGAAACTGCTTTGCCAGAATATAGCCGATAAAACCGTAAATCACTATTGAAACCATCGCATGGCCACTAGGAAAACTGTGTTGGCCCACATTAATAATATGCTTCCACAGCGCTGGACGCGCTCTACCAAAGAATAGTTTCATCAAACAATTTAGCAAGGTTGCACCGACTCCAGCGATGCCCAAGATAGTTGCTTGCCGGCGACGATTATAAAATAATGGACTAATCGCCAGCCCCAAAGAAGATATCAGCATTACTAGCGGATCGCCCATAAAAGTGATACCAACCATGATGCGATCGCGCAGTGGTGTATGCAACCTCTGGATCAAGAGCAAAATGGGTTCGTCAAGATTATATGCGTACAAAAGCCCGGTGGCGCACGCAAGGGCACCAACAGCCCCCAATACGGGAATTATTTGACTACCTGTTTGGGCTGCGGCAGATAATTTTGGAACCTTGACTAATTGCCTTTGTCCGCCAGAGCCAAGCGATTTACTGACTTTTTTCCGATAATCTAAGAGGATGTTTTGGATGAGAAGTGCGATCGCATTTAAACTGTTGTCTGGATGAAAAATAACAAGGACATTCCCTGTGTAACTATTAGCACGAGCTTCCGAGATTATTTTCTCCTCTAATAATCTCGATTCAAGATATTTTTTCAGAGCTTCCGAATGATAAAGCCCATTTACCTTATATCTAACTCTCCCTTTGACAGCAGTATGTATTGCTTGAACCCAATGGGTTTGATTAAGAAGTTGATGAGAGTGAAGATTACCCATTTTTTATTGATAATAAAATACTAGAACTGAAGACTATAAAAGAGACTTTCATGAGTTATGGGATATCCCAGTTCTTTCATGGCTCCTTACTCTTAACCAACAGTAATTTTAATGTTTGCTGGATTACACAAGATCAGCTTCCCTGGCAGATTTCAGCTTCAAAGACTGGGAGTTTACCCCGCCATTGCCGCGCAAACGCCATCGCTTGTTAGGTAAGATAAACATAGTGGCAGATTTTAGTCTTTTAATTATGCTTCTTGAGGTGGAAAGTATCCGTTCCCAAACATCTGTCCTGAACCTTCGATATACAATGACATTACGCGCTTGGTTTATCTTACGTGTGCTATCAATTAGGTTGATTAGAGCGTCAAAAATACTCCCCACAATTGATTTTGCCCTTACCTCTTTTGGCACAACTACATCTTGAGCAGTTTGAATCAGCTTGACCAGATGCTGACACATTTTATTATCTGAAATTACACCCACTTTATAAGTAATAACGATGGATGCAGCTTTTGGATTAGCACGCACATTTTTAACTCTAGGATCTGATTCTATCGCTAATTGGAGTTGATTAGCATACTCAGGATCTCTTGCTAACAGAGGAATACGAAAACGAATCCGCCCAGGAATTGTATGGACAATGCTATAGGATATCTTTTGAGATGGTGCTCTTTTATTATCTACGCTTTTAGCTGCCTTTTTTGGTGGTAAACGCAGATTAAAGCTAGCACCTTTGTCAGAGTTAGACTGTTTTATAGAAGTCATAGGACTATTTTTTAATTTCAAAAAACAAAAAATTTAACCAGGTTGATAAACTTATCTAATTCATACTAAATGAGAGCGTTTTATTGAACGGCATTGACTTTACTTTAGTGATATCTATTTTTCTGAATTTAAATATCTATCTCAGTAGTGAATCTAACTGTCGCTGTTATCAAATAGATTAAGTTTATTTAACACTGCACTTTGCTAATCATCAAGAAGGTAAAGGGCAGTTAGTAATATATGCAGTGATTCAGCGCCATAGTTAATCAAAGCTGCTAAATCCGAAATTTTGCTTCGTCTTTAAATCCTTGTTCAGTCTTGCTTCTACCTTTGTGATACATCCTCTCTTCCCTATTCTCTGAAATTATTATCATTTTCATTTACAGGTATTTCAATACATAGACTTATTGACATGCAAGGGGTTTAATGTATTACGGTTGAGTTACGATCCTCTCAAGTAGGTAGTAAGATCAAGGGTATGTATGAATTTACTGCATTGCCCTGATTTCATCCAAGCCTTGCTTATTTATTTTATTTTATTTTGTTTTTAGGTATGTGTTTATGCAGCAAGGGTTAAGGTTACTAATTCAACTAGTACTAGAGTTTGCACCTGTTATTGCGGAGCTAGTACAAAAGAGAAATCAAGGCAATTTAGCTCTGAGTAAATATGAACCGATTGAAGCAATTCCCACAATACTCAAAGTTCTAAATCCTGCAAATCAAAAAAGTAGTTATATTGAAGACTTTGAACAAGAAAGAATTTTTCAACAACAATTAGTAGCTGACAATCATGAAACACGATTAAGAATAGCCGCCCAAGAGCGAGAAACAGTCCTCAAGTTGCCAGAAGTCAATAAAATCTTCGATAGCTGGCCCTTAAGATTATACCCTTCACAAATTTTAGATCACAGAAATTATGGGCGTACTCCACTTAAAATTTTTATCGCTCCTCCTCAAGTGCATTTTGACAAATTTAACGATAATAGCGATAAAACAATTTCTCAAATTGAGTTAATGTTGGCTGAAGGATTACGAGATTTTCTTAACAAGCATTACTCTCTACACAGTCAAGTTAGACCAACAGAGTTATTAGCAGGAGCCTGGGATAGTAAGCGGTTTCACAGTGAATCAAGTATTAAAGCTCTGTTTGGAATGTTGAAAACAGAGCCAATTTTAATTTTAGAGTCAGAAAATGATGGAGATTATTTAAATTTTCGGATTGCCTATTGGGGTTTGGGGCAAGGTAATTATTATTATAAAACAATAGCTCGTTTACCTTATCGAGAAATTTTGGAAGAGTCTGCTAAGAAGCGGGCATTAGAATGGAAAAAAATTAGAGACGAACTGGTGGACTTAGGAGAAAATTTAGAGGTAATTAATCAGATTGGAAAAGAAAATGTTGCTAATCTGGCAATTTTAGAACAGGCAGAAAAATGGGATGAGAAAGGAATTGATATTAGTAAGTTATCTTTACAATATCAAGTCAATCGTCAGGATTTCGAAAAACTTGGTCAGGTTTTGATTAGCTATCACTGTTTGGTTGCGGGTTGGGTAGCAGATGCTTACCATCTGCTCGATTATGGTGTACCTCCGCTACTACCAGAGTTACTGCCGAGTTTGCTTGAAGATACTTTTGATTTGCAATCAGTACAAGTTATCGCTTCCGGTTATAAACAAGTTTACCAAGCTCTAGAAAATGAGCGTTGTCACTGGATTCCAGAATTGGCTTTGCAATTAGCTCAGAACTTATGCCATTTAAGCGATGCCTACGACGGTAAACTACGCTCTTGGGCAAACGAACAGCTTGATTATTCTGTGAATACATGGTTACAACAACGCCAAATATCACTACAGGATTCTACTAACCCGCTTCAGGCAATGCAATCAGCCGTCAGTGTCAAAGATGAGGAATATGTCAAAAAGTTAAGAGAATATTTTGTCGCGGTGGGTGATAGTCAAAGTATTGCTGATGTTGAGTCAATTTTGAATCACATCGCCAATCTCAAACACCAAGTAACACTACAACATATCGTTCTTAGCCATACCCTAACTGGACATTCAAAAAAAGTGACATCTGTTGTTATTAGTCCTGATTCTGAGAGTTTGGTTAGCGGGTGTGCAGATAAAAGCATCAAAGTATGGAATCTTAAGACTGGTAAACTTATCCGCATCCTCACAGAAGATTTAGGCGAAATTTCCTCTGTGGCGATTAGTCCTGATGGGCATTATCTCGCCGTTGGTAGTTGCCAACACCCCAGAAGTAATGTCAAAGTATGGAATCTTAATTCTGATAAACTCCTCCACACTCTATTAGGGCATCAAAAACCGGTTAATTGCGTTGCCATCAGTCCTGATGGACAAATTCTTGCTAGTGGCAGTAATAAAATCAAAATTTGGAATTTGCGTCAGGGCGATGCCTACGGCGGGCTATGCCAACGCATTTCTACCCTTTGGCATTCATCCGCAGTTAATGCTGCCGCTATCAGCCCTGATGGTACAATCCTCGCTAGTGCTAGTTCTGACAACAAAATTAGGCTGTGGAATCCACGCACGGGAGATCCATTACGCACCCTCAACGGACATTCAGGTGAGGTGAAATCAGTAATCATCAGTCCTGATGGCGAAATTCTCTTTAGTGGTAGCGCAGACAAAACTATCAAAATTTGGCATTTGGCTACAGCTAAAGTGCTACACACCTTGGCTGGACATTCAGAAGAGATAAGATCCTTAGCTATTAGTCCTGACGGAAAAATTCTTTTTAGTGGTAGCGCAGACAAAACTATCAAAATTTGGCATTTGCAAACGGGAGAGTTAGTGCAAACTATTACAGAACACTCAGGGGCAGTAAACTCTATTGCTATGAGCAAGGATGGTCAATTTCTTGCTAGTGGGAGTTCTGATAAAACTATCAAGATTTGGCAGATCAATTAAGCTTTTTAGTTACTCGTTCGCTGATTGTTTTTGGCTATTTCCGTGCAACTTAATAAAGCTATCAAAAGCATACCATGCTAGAACATACCAGGGAATAACTTCTAACTGTAACCCTTTGTTAAATAATTGCCGTACCGAAAGACTAGCTAATCCCACAGGGAAAAGAATCCGCAGATCAAAAGCACCACCTGTTGACTGTTTTACGCGCTGGTTTAAGTCAACAACCGCAGATGATACTCCTGCTGCTGCCTCGGTGTTACCCTCGGAAATATCGGCAAAAATTATTCCTAAATCTTTAAGTGTTGCTAGCACGTTTTCTAGACTGCCATCTTTCCCATCGTGATTAATCACAATACTGCCATGATGGACATTTGTCTTAACTCGATTAATGTGACTATTTGCTGACAAAGCATTGGCGATGCTTTGCATCTTCTCTGGTTGACGATGGGAATGGGCTACTCTCAACCGCAATCTTCCAGGGGTTGAACTTACAACTTTTGAAGATATGGGTTTTGGTGGTATTTTGAAAGTGGGGTTGTCTAGAATCTCTGGCATTTTATTGTAAGTGCTATGACCATTTGTCAACATGCAACCACCTTTTTTACTTGTGTGATAGTGGATTTTTTGTTCTGGGTTTGTTATCTACAGGAATGAGTGAAAAATCGATGGAAAATGAACCGCAGAGGACGCAGAGGACGCAGAGGAATAAGAGGAGCGAGAGAGTTTTTACGCTATCTTGCACTAGGAACTTCCAAAACATAAATTATATTATGTTCGCTTGATTACTTATTAAACCCGGAGAACCCCTCCCCGTCTACCTACGGTATACACAGAAGTCTGAAATAGCTGATTAACCAAGTTTTTACCCCACCCTAACCCTCCCCTTGGAAAGGGGAGGGAACTGGATTTCTTGTTTCCCACCTTTCTAAGGGGGGATTAAGGGGGGTAATTCGACTTGTGTGTACACCGTAGCACCGCCTGCGGGGAGGGGTTGGGGGTGGGGTTCTTTTATTTTGGTAATTGGAAGTCGCCTATGGCGAAGAATTTAACTTGCTAATGGGCAGATGAAATTACACACCATTATCGGCGACATTATCGCCATTGGTGGCAGACGCTTCAAACGCGGGAGTTTCTTTCTCATCAGCGAGTTCTGCCCTGGCTTCGGCTACCATGTCTTCCCAGGTTTCGCCCATTTCTGCAATGGTTCCTTTGCTTCTTTCATAAAGACCAATTCCGCCTTTGATGACTGATTTGACTAAGGGTTTACCAACTCCAGCAGCAATGGGCAGTAAAACAGGTGCTAAGAGGACTGCACCAATTCCGGCTATAATACCGGGAGCGCCTGCATCTTCAACAAAATCACTAATTTTAGGGGCCATTTTCAATTTTCTCCTATTAATTAATAAACCTCGGAAAGCTTTTTAAGATACTCTTGTCGGCATAGTTGGATCATCTTACCGATGGTAGAGCTTTATGTTGACGACTTTTAAGAATCGGACGCAAACCGTTGACTCCAGCAACTACGGTTGAGCCATTGTTGACTACTGTTGCAGCTAAGGGGTTAAGACCAAAGAAAACGGCGATCGCCATTGCTACTAAGTTAGGAACAGCAACAAGTCCTGTGTTTTGCCGAATCAATTGCTTGGCTTGACGAGCGATCGCGATCGCTTCTAATAAACCATGCAAGTCATTCTGCATCAACACTAAGTCTGCTGTTTCGCGGGCTATCTCAGAACCGTTGGCAAAGGATACGGAAACATCGGCGTAGGCTAAAGCTGGCGAATCGTTGATTCCATCGCCGACAAATGCAACCGTCTTACCTTGTTCGTGTAGTTGGCGGACAACTGTTGCCTTTTGTTCTGGAAAAGCTTCTGCGTGAGTATGCGCTGGTAAAATACCAAGTTCAGCAGCGACAGATGTAGCAGTTCGCTGATTATCGCCGGTTAGCATGTGAATTTCTACACCTTCGACTGTCGAAAGTGCTGTGATGACTTCCCGGCTTTCGGGACGCAGAAGGTCACTATATTTAATAATACCTTGAAGTTGCCCGTTGCTGGCTACATAAATCGCTGAATTTGGAGATTTTTGGTGGCGATTTAACGCTTCCATGTTAACGCCACTGGTACGCAAAAAGCGATCGCTCCCAACATAAACTGTCTCTCCATCAATCTGAGCTTTTACACCCAAACCTAGTTGATAATCCCACTTGCTACGCGGCAAAATTTCTACTTGCTCCGCTTGGGCATAGCGAACAATTGCCTCTGCTACTGGATGAGTTAAACGCTGTTCGGCGGCGGCGGCCAATTCCAACACCCGTAATCTTGATGTTGCTGGATTGAGACTTTCCACACTGACAACATCAACTTCTCCCTTAGTCAGTGTCCCCGTCTTATCAAAAACTATGGTATCAACTTCCGCTAGTTGTTCTAGTGCCCGTCCGCTACGGATGAGAATACCTCGCCGTGCAGCATAAGTTAATGCTGCTAAAACTGATGTGGGGACGGAGACTCGAATCCCTGTAGCAAAGTCTAGAGTTAAAACGCTGGCTGCTCGTGAAGGGTTACGAGTTGCGGCAAATACTGCCCCACCAAGTAGCAAAGTTGGCACAACCGCTTTTTGAGCGAATTTTATGGCATAGTTCTCCATGCGCGTATCGTGGACAGGCGCTTCTTGCATTAACTTAATGCTTTGCCCGGCACGGGTATCATTGCCTATCCATTCTGCAACAATATAAATTCGTCCTTCTCGTACCAGCGTTGAGGCAAAAACTGGTTGTCCTTTTTTCTTCAGCACCGGCATCGACTCGCCAGTTAGTTTCTGCTCATCTAGCAGCGCTTTACCTCGCAAAATGCTACCATCAACCGGCACTTGTTCGCCGGGGTAAACAATCACTGTATCCCCACGCAGCACATCTTGAATGGGAATTTGTACCTTTTCACCATTGCGTTCCACCCAGACAAATTGCCCCAGAGAACTAAGTAAATCTAGAGTTTGTTTAGCAGAAGAACGAGCCGTGCGATCGCGGATATTTTCGCCCACTTCAATTAAACCCAGCATCAGCGATGGTGTAAGAAATTGACCTTGGAAGGTAGTAATAGCGATCGCCATAAAATCCAAAAAGTCAATATTCAATTTTCGCTCTACCCTAATACCTTCCCAGGCTCGTTGGACGACGGGTAGGGTGGCGATAGCGATGGGAAGCACCACTATCAAAGGTGGGATCGCTAATCCTAACGGCCCCCCCAACACTGCTAAAGCAGTAGCAACAGCAGATAGTTGCAAACCTGGCCAAGATGCCTCTTTTTCGGTTTCCGATAACGATGTAGAGTTTTTCAGCACCACTACTTCACTTGCAGCCTGAATCAAATCGTGAAGGTGCGATCGCATCTTCGCATCAGAAACTTTATTAGATTTATAAGTAACTGCAACTGACATTGCCGCAGGCTTGACACGGACATTCTTCACCAGCGCATCTGCTGTTAACAATACTTCCAGACGCTTGGCATAATCTGCATCACAGCGTAGGCGAGGTAGGCGAAACCGCAGTCTTCCTGGAATTGTATGAACAATGCTGTAGGTAACGTTGGGAAACTGTTCTTGAGAATGTCCATTAGTGTCAATTAAAGAAACTTTTCCATTCCCTTCCAACACAGTGAATTGAGATTTGGGAGGTGATGGTAGTTCCAGCGCTACTTTTGCCATTACTTTTCTTTGTTCCAAATATTGTTACACTTCAATGAAAATTAGACTCTTTGCTAAGGTAAAGAGAGCAAATCAGCCACCAATCCGGCGAGATTGATTAGCTATAAATTTGCTTATTTGTAATTTGCTGAATTCGTTAGCTAACTTATTGCTGTGGCGGAATCATTGGCAGATTGAATTAAATTGATTAGATGAGATATTGGTGTTGACAAAAAGCTTTGCACTCGCTTCTGAGAATTCCGCATCATTCCAGTTTTATAGGTAATGACAACTGATTTCGCAGCGCTATTAACTCGCTCACTTGTAACTGTAGAATCTGATTTGAGTAATGTCTCTAACCGTTGGACATATTTTGGATCGCAAGCAATTCGAGGCACACGAAACCGCACCCTTCCGGGAATTGCATGAGCAATGCTATAAGCTACTTTTGCAGGCTTTTTTGCTTGTTGAATTACAGAATCAGTCGAGGATACCAAATTGCTTTGAGTCTTAGAGACTGACGCATCCGCAGAGGATAAAGAGAATGTTGCTGATTTCTGCTTTTCTGCTGGGATTTTTGGCTTTCTATCCTGTTTATCTTCTGTTTTTACCGCATCTGAGTATGGTTTGAATTGGTTTGCATTTGCTGGTAACACTTCTGGATTACCAGCCAACTGAATCAAATTAGCTAAGTGCGATCGCATATCAACATCTGACATTACATCAGATTTATAGGTAATGGCAATTGACCCTACCATAGTATTATTAACTTGCTGATTGATTACCGAAGGCTCATTGGCAAGCAAGGCGAGAAGACGTTGCACATATTTTGGATCTTCGCTAATCTGAGGGATGCAAAACGCTACTTGTCCGGGAAATGCACAAATAATGCTATATGCTACCCTTGAAGGCGGCGTTACTGGGCAATTAGTCTCGTCTGTGACTGTTTGCTCTTGTTTTTTGTCTAAATTTGCTGCCGTTTCTAAATTTAAACCAGTCATAATTGCCCTCCAGCATTCCGCAATTTGAAACTGTATATTTAAGTTCGCAAGGGTAAGTTCGCCATCATACCTAATGACAAAGACATCGCAGGCGATTTTAGGCTACTCCACAGACTGGATAACTGGGGAGTTGTTTGGTTTGCCGTTGTTGTGTCTGCCACTTCAGCAGTCTGACTAACAGGAGTAGGATCGTTTGCCGTTGTTGTGTCTGCCACTTCAGCAGTCTGACTAACAGGAGTAGGATCGTTTACCGTTGTTGTGTCTGCCACTTCAGCAGTCTGACTAACTTCTTGTAGAGGTTGGTTAGCCTTTGTGATTGGCAGTGTTGGTGGGTTTGTCTCTAATGCCAATTCCATCAGATTCACCCAATGAGATAATGGAATTTCACGAGACTGATAAGCGATCGCGATCGATGCCGCATCGAAATTCATTCGCACACTTATAACTTCAGCATCCGTTTTCACTATTCTCTCAAGCCGCCGCGCATAAGCTCGATCTTGGGCAATTTTTGGCACATTCAACCGAATCCGTCTACCGATTGCATGAACCACGCTGTAGTCAATCTTTGCAGGTGCTGCCACCTCGCTAGCCTTCTCAAGATTATTTGTTAATTTTTCTTGTTGGATGGTAGATTTACGCTCCTCTTGTGGTTTGTCGGATTCAGATATGTTGCTTTTTATTGCAGAACTGGTGTAATCACCCTCGCTTTTTTCTGATATCGGAACTTGAGAGCCAAGATAACCAATTACACTACGGGTTGCATCTGCCGCAACCATGTAAACTGGAATCGATACCCAGCCATGAATTCCCAATCCTCCTGTTACCGCCAAGCCTGCCATCATCGGAATTAAGGAAACACCCTGCTCTTTCCAAAATGAAGGCGATTTCCAAAGTGCAAAGGGATCGGTCTTGCTAGGTGAAGCAGACGAAGCTTGTGGCTGTTGGATATTAAGATCGGGTTTTAGGGCCAAAATTTGTGGTAATGACAGCTTATCTTCATCAAAATTAACCACTAAACTGCCCGTTTGCTCATTCACGGTAACTTCCCTCACTCCTTCTAAGGAGCGTAAATCTTTGGCTATGCTGTCTAGCATCGAATTAAGACTACCGTTAGTAGTACGGAGTCGCACGCGCCCGGTAGTTAGATGAACTATTTGCAAGCCATCAGAAGGCTGTAACTGCGTTGACTGTGCCATTTTAGTGTTAGTTTGATTGACTTCTTTAGTTTGTTGTTTAGAGATTAAATTGGAAGATATGGCGGTTCCCATTCAGATGCGGTACAAGATCATATTGCAAGGTGTAGGGGCACAGCATT